>JADLCZ010000022.1 GCA_020846955.1 Candidatus Nomurabacteria bacterium | reverse complement strand
TCTACAACAAAACAACAATGTCCTAATTTCTTGATTTTCATACCCCTATTTTACCATATTTATCTAAAAAAAATAAAAACATCCTACATTAATACAAGCGGTAGCTTTTATTAATGTAATAGTAAAAACTATAAATTAAAGTATTTTTCTAGATTCTCTTTGTTAGTAATTTCCTTAACTATTGCAAAATGAACATATTTCCCTACATTCCAATAATTAGCAATAAAATCTATTTCCGTCTGGCACGGATATGGGTAGACCCACACACTATCATTAAATTTCACGCAACCTAATTCCTTCATTTTTAAGCGAAAAGCATCTCTTGCTCTTTTATTTTTTTCGGGTATATCAAAAAGTATCATTCGAAAATTTCGATCCCAGATTTTATTTTCATTTAATTGCAGGTTTTCATAATTAAATCTAAGAAAAATCTTTTGACCGTTTTCTGTCAATATAACTTTATTATCATCCCCAATTTTTTCTATCTTTATAAGTTTGAGTTTTCTCATCTGATAAAAACATCTGTTTAAATTTTTTGGTCTTTTATTCAAGCCAAAGACTTTATTTATTAGTAATTTTGTAGTTTTATAGCTTGTCCTTCTGTTTGCTAAAGCAACAGTAATACCTATACCCATACCAAGGGCATAAATTATTTTTCCTGAATTTGACTCTTTATCAATAATTCTCATATTTTCTATTATACACCAATAAAAGCTGTAGCGTCTATTAATGTATTAGTTTGTAATTATTTTTTTTATTGCACTTAGAACTTCGGGTAACTCATAGCAAATTGGTTCCATTTTTTGACTGAAGTGATCTCCTTCTGGAATTGTTATTAGTTCGCAATTCATTGCTTTAGATATTTTTTCTGCATGGGTTATAGGAACAATTGGGTCCTTTGATCCGTGAATTACAATACTTTGATTTGGAATATTTTTTATATTTTCGAAATTGATTTCTGGAATTAAAAATTGGTCAATCTTTCTAAAATCACTAATTGGATTATCTACCTCTAACGGCTCCAGTACTCCAGATACCAACACAAGCCCACCCAATGTTTTATCATTTAAACATCTTTCTAAATATCGAAGTAGTGCTGGCACACCCAAGCTATGTCCTACAAGTATTACATTCTCTGTGTCTTCACCGACATATTTATTGATAGTTTCTGACCATTTGTTTACATCAGGATTATTAGTGTCTGGTAATAAAATAGATGTAGCTGGTATGCCAAGTAAGGCCAATTCTTTCATCAACCAAGGGAACCATCCCCCATTTGGTATACCTCCAAAACCGTGCACAATATAGACTTTTTTCATATACCTATTTTAACATTTTATTATAGATACTTTAAACAATAGCTCTCCAATTTTTATCTCTACCCCATCATTCTGTTCTATTTTTATCTCTTTGGCACCAACTGTTTTCTTGAAATCAGCTTCATATTCTTTTATCAATTCCTCACCTTTTGTATCTGTAGCTATAGTTAGTGTAACTATGTCACTCGGCATCAAGCCCTCCTTCTTTCGCATATCCTGCACAGCACGTAACAATTCACGGTAATCCCCTTCTCTTTTTAGATCCTCAGTTATGTTTGTATCAAGTTGTACCTCATTTTCAATAGTATTATCTACTTTGATATTTTTTACATTCAATTCGTCCTTCAAAATTTCATTATATTCCTCTCGTAATTCGTAATTTTTAATTCGTAATTCGCCTAGTGGCTGGCGAACTTTGATCCCTGCTTTTTGACGAGCTTCTAATCCTAGAGTCACGATATCACGCACCTGTTGCATTTCCACTAGAACCTCGCTACTAGAACCTAGAACCTGCCCTTTCGGCCACTCTGCTAAATGCACACTTTCGACATCTCCATCTAATTTCAATTTCTGCCATATACTTTCTGAAATAAATGGTGTGAATGGTGCCAATAGTTGCGCTGTTGTCTTCAATACAAAATATAAAGTTGCTCTTGCCCCGTTGGAAGTACCCTTTCCTTCGGGGTTGCTTTCCATTTCATCTTTTATCCTCTCTCTAGATCGACGCAAATACCATGTAGAAAGGTCCTCGATAAACAATTCAAATGGTCGTGTTGCGAGAGCCATATCATAGACTTCCATATTTTTTGTTACATCTTCTGTTAGTTGATTGAGTCGCGCCAAGATCCATTGATCGAGGACATTTGGGCTACTAACATCTGACATTTGACCTTCTACTTCCTTGTCTCTGTATAGTTCATAAAAGGCCAAGACATTTTCTAATCTACCGACAATCTTACTTGCAATTTCTTGCACTGTCCTCTCGGAGAAGTTTACATCTTCCCCTTTCATCAACGGCGAGGACATTAAATAGAATCGTAATGCATCTACTCCATATTTATCAAATAGTATCAATGGGTCTGGAAAATTATTTTTAGACTTACTCATCTTGCTACCATCTTCCGCAAGTACAGTACCCGTAGTTACTACATTTTCAAATGGTGCATGACCAAAAAGGATTGTAGATATCACATGTGAATAATAGAACCATGTACGAGTTTGAGCAATATATTCAGCCACGAATCCTCCAGGGAAATTCGTCTCCTTCCAATCTGGTCGCTCAAATGGATAGTGATCTTGGGCAAAAGGCATCGAGCCCGATTCAAACCAGCAATCGATCACCTCGGGAATACGCCTGTATTCTGTACCCTCTTCATCAACCAATGTTATTGCATCAATATATGGCCTATGCATATCAAGCTCGTAATCTATATTGTAAGGAAGTGGAATAAAATTTAATTCCTTAAATTCCGCATTTTTAGGATAATTTTCCTTTACAGATTCTACGGTTTTTATATTTGTTATTCCACTTGCAACCGCTTGCATCATCCAAATTGTGTCACCATGTGAAATAATCAAAATGTTTTTATTTACATATTCACTTTCAAGTTTATACAAAAAATCGCCCACTCTTTTCTTTACATCGTTGAGGCATTCTGCATCCTTTGGTTTTTTTGTAAATCTCTCAAGCTCTCCTGAAAAATTTGCATTGTACTCAGCAATACTTTTACCTTCAAATTCTCCCGTTCGAATTTCCAAAATTGCCTCCTCGTTTTTGATTTCACAATGAGAGAAATCAATTTCGTTTTTAAGAATTTCTAATGTTTCTTGTGTACGTATTATCGGTGATACAAAAACATAATCAAACTTATAATCTTTTATTTTTTTAATGGTTTCATTTATTTGATTTTTACCTTCTTCTGTTAGATGTATATTTGAATCTATCCCTGAACTTACGATTCTTTTAGTATTATTTTCAGCCTGCCCATGACGCATTATGAAATATTTATTGCCACTTTTTTTAGTCTTCTTTTTCAAATCTTCAAGTGAGTTTACAAACATCAACTTGCCACTTTCTGATTTCCAAATTGGTAAAGGGCTCGCCCAGAAGCGATTGCGAGATATTGTCCAGTCTGGTGCATTCTCCATTATATTTTTGAATCTTCCCTCTTTTAAATGCTCGGGGATCCAATTCATACTCTTGGCCTTCTCCAATAAATTTTCTTTTACTTTTTGAATATTCACAAACCAGCTAGGTAATGCATAGTAAAGAAGCGGTGTATCACAACGATAGCAATGTGGGTATGAGTGAATTATTTTCTCTTTTGCAAATAGTGTCCCCTTGCCGGCAAGATATTTAATTACCAATACATCTGTTGATTGTGGGTCATCTTTTGGTTTAGCTTTTACATTTGGGAAATCAGCAACTTCTTTTGTGAAAATTCCATTTGGCTCAACGTGCCGTATAAAAGGAATATTGTGCTCTTTCGCTAAATTCATATCGTCCTCTCCAAAGGCTGGAGCCTCGTGTGCAATACCAGTACCTTGATCGGCTGTAACGAAATCCGCATGCCAAACTTTCCAAATATTTTCTTTATTTGGCATATCAACATTTTTGTAATAATCAAAAACTGGTTCGTAAGTTAAGCCTACCAATTCACTCCCCTTCACTTCTTTAATTATTTCAGGATTTGTAAATTTATCTTTTAACTTCTCAAATAAATCTTTTGCCAAGATTAAAGTATCATCTCCATTTTTTACATATATATAATTAATACTATTGTTTACTGCGATTGCTGTATTACCTGGAAGAGTCCATGGTGTAGTGGTCCACGCCAAAAGATAACAAGGGAAATCTTTTTCGGAATTCTCGTCGTGTCGGAGCCCCCGTAGAGAGGGTAAAGCGACAGAATTTTGATAAAGATTTCCTGAAGTTATCCTGAATTTTACATAAACAGAAATATCTGTAATATCTTTGTAGCTATTGTCCATCGCGATTTCCGAGTTGGCGATTGGTGTCTCGCAACGTGGACAATATGCCAATACGCGCACACCTTCATAGAGTAATCCTTTATCATTCATCTGTCCGAGTGCCCACCACACACTCTCGATAAAACTATTGTCCATCGTCATATATGAATTGTCGAAATCTACCCATCGCCCAATACGGTCCACAGTCTTCTTCCACTCAGCAACATATTTCAAAACAGAGCTCCTCGCATGCTCAGCAAATTTGTCTACACCATATTCCTCGATAGCTTTGCGTCCAGAAATTCCTAGATCTTTCTCGACAATATTTTCAATTGGCAATCCATGAGTATCCCACCCCCATTTACGAGGTACACGAAATCCACGCATTGTCTGGTAGCGCCCAATAACATCTTTCACAGTACTACCAAGGATATGCCCATAGTGTGGCAAGCCTGTAGCAAACGGTGGCCCATCATAAAATACATAGTTACCTTTTGGTGCATCTTTTGTAAGTGACTTATTAAAAACATCATTCTCTTTCCAGAATTTTAGTGTCTCTTCTTCTCTTTGTGAATTGTTTGATTTTTTTCCCATATTATATAAAGGCTGTTATTACTGTAAAAATTCCTAAAAATACACCCGGTAAATTTGCCCAGAAAACAAATTTCTCTTTCTTGAGATAAGCATAAACTGACCATATGACACAATTAATAGTTGTAACAGTCGGTTGTATAAATATATGACTCTCACCTCTAAAATTATCTCGGGCAATTTCTAACAAAGAAACAAACATTGCTATCGCAAGACATGTCCCAAGAAAACCTAATAGATTAATTGTTTTTTCTCTGTTCATATAAAATTAAAACTCGTCCACGTACAACAATTAAAAAATTGCTATACAAGGACGAGTCTCTTGCGCTCGCGGTGAGCGTAGTCGAACCGTGGTACCACCTTGATTACTTCTCATTTAATGGGGTCTACTTCCTGTAAAGGGTTCTTCCCGAGCTCCAGGGTGATATCCCCTTCATCGCATACCTAAATCATACTACAAAACCCCAATTTTGCAACACTAATTAATTTCCGCCTGATAGCATTTCTCGCAGTAAACGATTTCTGGCCTTTCGGGTGCATAAGAGGTTTCGAATTCATTTGTACAGCCTTCGTTCATACACGAGCGCTTCCACAATTTAAATGGATTCCGGCGTGCAATGCGAGCTTGGTGGCGACAATGGAAACATCGATGCGGAATTGGAATATTCATTTTCTTATAAAATATCAATTCGTTCGGAACGATCTTGTAATTGCGATTACAATTTATACATGCCAAGACTTCATTCACAATTGTATCCGGCACGTCTTGCAATGCATCTGGAATTTCTTCCGGCTTCATTGTCTCCTTACCAACAGTCCTCTGTAAATTATCTTGCCATTTATAACCTTGAGCGAAAGCATCCTCACGCGAAAGCGGAGCTTGCTCTGGAGCAATCGTTTCGTTGTAGCCGAACACTGATAGTTCAGCAGGATAGAATTCCCCGTATTTATAAACATTCCCCTTTTTATCAACATAAGGCATTTCATTCATATGAGCAATTATTTTTGCTACTAATTCCTCATACTCCTCTTTTGTATATTCTTTGTTCAAAATACAATATTTGCCATTGCGAATTTGTGAACAACCAAAAAGGTGTTTCGATGAGTGGCAATGTTGTGTGTAACGAATATCCTGGCTTTTGACCGAAAATACTCCAGCAATACAGAGGTCTGAGTGGTCTACTACAATACTTTCATAACATTGGCTCAACTCTCCCGACATTGTGGTATCGTAAGAATCTTTCGGCTTTGATCCAAAATCATAATATCTACAATTCTCAGCTCCGTCCAAATTGTATGAATATTTTGTATTTTTACAATTATCCAAAACATTACCAGTACAATTCAAGCTTTGTATTATATATGCATAGCGACGTGGTGTCTGTAAAATAAATTTATCATATTCTTTTTGTGCTCTTTCAACACCAGAAAATGTATCTAATCTATAATCTTCTAAAATTTTTTCATATTCCTCTTTTGAGTATTGCGCATTTTTAAAACAATATTTTTTATTCCTTAAACCTGCGCACATAAAACAATCATTGCAATTACGACAGTCATAAAGAAATTGTGAATCAATGCACGCAACACAAAATTGAGAATATTTTGTTTGGTAAGACTTCGAGCAACTTATACATTCGTATATCCATTCATTTAGATCTACTATATCCAAACAATCGATCAAATTCTTTGCTCCCATTATAAAAAAACTATATAATACATTTTCATTTCTCCAACCAGAAAAACACATATAACAATTTTTAGAAAACCACCAATCATGTGTGTATTCGCAATTAAGACTTGCAATACCATCATCATTGACTATCGCCATATGCGGAACTTTCTGTACAAGCTCACGGTATTGAGTAAAGAAAGGCTTGGTAAAATCATAATCCATTGCATAAC
>JADLCZ010000021.1 GCA_020846955.1 Candidatus Nomurabacteria bacterium | reverse complement strand
GACAATATAGATACATCTGTTACTGTGGTAGTAAGTGGCTCAGTAGATACATCCACTGCTGGAACTTATATAATTCATTACAATGCTACAGACCTAGCTGGCAATAGTGCTACGGAGGTTACGAGAACAATTATTGTCTCAGCTCCGAATGGTGGTGGAGGCAACCCACCTCAAGCTACATTTAGTACACCAAAAGCAGTTGCATATTTAGAAAGTACACAAAGTTCCGATGGGTCATTTGGTGGCAATACAAGATATACAGATTGGGCGAGTATTGCTCTTGCATCCAATGGGATAAATAATTCTGTTAAAACAAAAATTTTAGATTACTTAAAAGCAAATAATAATATTGACTCAATTCTTACAAGCAATGAACGTCGCTCCATGGCTCTCTTGGCGCTAGGCCAGAATCCATATTCTTTTGAAGGTATAAATTATATTAAATCTATTACAGATACTTTCGATGGCACACAATTAGGAGATACAAATTTAGACAATGATGACATTTTCGGCTTGATGGTATTGCCGAAAGTTGGATATACAATAAATGATGATGAAGTTTCTAAAACTATATCATTTGTATTGAGCGCCCAGTTATCAAACGGCTCTTGGGACAATAGTGTGGATATGACGGGGGCTTCGATTCAAGCCCTTGCTCAATTTGATTCAGTAGATGGTGTAAAAGATGCATTGAATAAAGCAAGTAATTACTTGCAAAATGATATTAAAGACGGACAACAAAGTGATGGTGGCTGGAGTAACGTATCCTCGACTAGTTGGGCAATGCAAGCACAAGCAGCTCTCGGTGTGTCATGGAATAAGAATGGCAAAACAGGGCTTGATTATCTAGCCACAACACAATTATCAGATGGTGGGGTCTTGCCTATTACTGAAACACTCGAAAATAGAATCTGGGCTACAAGTTACGCAATTCCTGGTGCTCTCGGCAAAAATTGGGCAAATATTATGCAGTCTGTAGTAAAACCAGAAATAACTTCAAGTGGTCATGATAACAAAAAAACCGAAGAAGAAATAAAGAAAGAAGATGAGGTTAAAAAAACAGAAGAAATAAAAAAAGAAGAAACCGTTAAACCACTTGTTATAGATATCCCGAAGACAGAACCTAAAAAAAAAATCGTCCAAAATACTATACAAAAACAAGATGAGAAGAAAGATGAAATTGTAGACCCATCTACTATTATCGCAAGTGCAACAGATAGCAAAACCGAAATCCCTACTCCATATATCCTAGGTGGAACCACAATACTACTGGGAATTGGATTATTCTTACGCTTTTACAATCTCCCTAAATAATTTATTTATTTTACGGAGCAATCAGTCCCTACAGGCAGTTGTGATGTGAGTCCGAAATGTGGCTCGTCCCCTGCTATATAGTGACAAAGTCCAACTTCGTTTGCTGTCTTCAAAAAACGCTCGTATTCCTTGGGTTCGTATGGTGGGGTGATGTCTATCGCTATGCCTTTGGCATGGTCGGACACACAACCAGGCGGTGTATCACCGCTCGCGAATCCGTGACGTTTAGCTTCTGTATTTAAATAACTCTTTTGTTTATCGTTCAATGCCCCGATATTAGTAGTGTCTATGTGCTTGAAATTTTCACATTGGTAGCCTTGGGTATATGATTTACCATTTGTGTATCGCCAGACTTCCCACACCGATCGCATATGGTGCATATACCCAATAGGACGGTATATTTGACGTATGTGTAGAGGTTGGCCCCACTTCTTCTCGAATGCATCAACTGCCACTTTCAACTCGGGTACAGTATTTGCCCAATCAAGTAGGTACGGCTCGGCGCCATTCCATACAACAATTGCATTGATTTTAGAAGTTGTTTCTTGGTTAATATCGGATTGCTTTTTTTCTTCATCTGTTGTCGTATCCACTATTTTTTGAACAGGCACATCGGCTAGAATAATAATTGGGGTAGGTTCATTATATATACTCCAAATTCTCCAACAAATAAATAGAGTGCCACTTGCGAATACGATAATCAAAAATATTTTAATATTTTTCATACTGGCTTATTGTAACATATACAATCCATCAAATAGCGAAATTCTGCTATAATAACTCCATGACAAATCAAATAAAGAATTTCAAATATCTAGGCACTATTGGTGTCTTTTTCGTTGCAGTATTACTCATATCTAATGTCGTATCTACTAAAATCATTGATTTCGGCTGGTTCACCTTCGATGGGGGCACATTACTATTCCCTCTTTCTTATATATTTGGAGATATCCTAACCGAAGTATATGGTTACAAGCGCGCTCGTGGGGTTATCTGGCTCGGATTCTTCTGTGCGTTACTAATGTCTATCGTATTCATCGTCGTTGGTAAATTACCAGCTGCGAGCGACTGGGGCAACCAAGCAGCTTATGACGCCATCCTCGGCTTTACTCCACGTATTGTGCTTGCAAGCTTAGTGGCATATTTAGCAGGGTCATTCTCCAACTCTATGATATTGGCCAAGATGAAGATATGGACTAAGGGCAAGATGCTCTGGGCTCGAACTGTCGGCTCAACTATTGTCGGTGAATTAGTAGACAGCACACTATTTATCCTTATTGCCTTTTGGGGTATATTGCCAGGCTCATTGCTCATGACTCTTATAATGTCTAACTACATATTCAAAACATTGGTAGAAATAATCTTTACACCTGCAACATATAGAATGATCAGAATGCTTAAAAAAGAAGAGGATTATGACCACTACGACCACGAAACCAACTTCAATCCGTTTGTTGTTAAATAGTGGTTTTTAATTGAGCGAGTGGTATAATATATATAATAAGAAATTATTAAATATTACAAATTATCGTTAAATAATATATGAAGATAAAAAATATAGCAGTAGGGTTATTGATTTTAGGGTTTATGATTCCAAATTTTAGTTTGGCTGGGGGCAACACTTTTTGCGATCAGTTATTGGGTTCTGCGGGAACAAATGCTGATGTAAAAAAAGCCACAACAAATCTTAATACCGAGAGTAAAAAAATAGCTAAAGAGCTAACAAGAGATGAGAAGTTGGCAACAAACAAAGGTGTATCAGATGGAAAGAAAATACAATCAACAACAGCAAAAGAAATCACTTCAAGTACGAAGCTAACATCAAAACAAAAAAAGACATACACAAATGCTCAAGCAACAGCGTTAGCTACTTACAATACAACAATTTCAGGTTTAACAACAGCTCGTAATACTGCAGTAGGAGGAGCGCTGACAAAATACAGTGCAGATATAACAACAGCAATTAACAATCGAAAAACTGATTCAAACTCACTGTTAAATTCATACACAACAGCAGTTGCTAATGCTCTTACAAAAGCACAAGATGACTGTGCTAACATCCTCAGTGTTTCAAGTATAGCCAAAAATACTTATAATACTTCTATTGCAAATGCCTATACTACATACAAAACAGGTATTGCAAGCAAAACAAGTGCATTTGTAGATAGTATCACTAGTGCAAGAACAACAAGAACAGCAACTATTAATACAGCCAAAAATACATTTGATTCTGCTGTTGCAACAGCAAAAGCAACATTTACTACGGCTATGCAATAAATACCTATTACAAAAAACCGCCTCATAGAAAGAGGTGGTTTTTTGTTGGGTATGTTGGTATAATTAAAAGATGGATCCCGATAGAAATTTAAGATATCGGGTATGTGGTAATAAAGCTTTTACTACTAAAAAGTTTCGAGGTCGTTAAATTATCAAATAATAAATTTCACACGGGATGGAAGAAATTAATATTCACACCATGCACTGGACAGCACCCAGCCATACGCACAATATACGTAGCACTGATTGGATGTGGGGTATTGGGTTATTGGCCCTTGTTGGTGCAGGGCTCACATTCTATTTTCATAATTATGTTTTTGGTATCTTTATTCTTATATCTGGGGTTGTATTAATCATGATGTACTCACAACCACCAGTTGAAATATCGTTTGAAATAAATAACGAGGGTATAAAAGTTGGTAGTACAATGCATTTATACAAAAGCCTCAATGGTTTTACTGTAAAAGACACACCACACGAGATCTTGATGATAGAGACAAGGGGTTATTTCTTACCAGTTATAACAATACCCCTACAAGAACACAGTGCAAATTCAATTCGTGCTACCCTTTCACAAGTCCTTACAGAGCTTGACCTTCAAGAGTCCCGCTCAATGCAATTCGCTAATAAAATCGGTTTATAAAATATTAAATTTTATGGAAAGAATTTCCCCTATTCTTTCCACTACCCCTCAATGACGAGGCGCGCTTGAGAATGTTCGGTCCAAATTTCTCTCTTATTTTATCCCCTACTTTGTTTAATACATTTTTCTCATTATCTTTTTCTTGTATTCCAAACAAGTCCCTTTGTATTTCTTCCTCACGACGAAGGTTGTGTAGTGTGATTCCAGTAGAACGAATATCTTCACCTTTTTGCAGTGTTTTATAGAAAATTGGTTCTATAATATTGAGGATCACACTCGGGTCTGTAGTATAGAGTGACAAACGGCTCTCCCCTGTACGGTGGATAAAATCTTTGTTTTTTACAAAAAAGGAAACAGAGTTAGTAGCAAGGTCGAGCTCGCGTGCTTGCTCGCAAGCCCGCTCCACATTTTCGGAAAGTTCTGCAAATATAATATTGGGGTCATTTGATGATGGCTTGAATGTCCTTGTAGATTGAATCGATTTTTGATCACGAGGATCTTTGTCTATCTTCACTTCATTATATACTTGCCCTTTTAATTCGAGCTTTAGTATATACAGGGGTAGAGAAAAATATTTGATTATATCTTCACTTGGGTATGACACGAAATCGTATGCAGTCTTCATCCCCATATTATGTAATCGTGGTATCGTTTGCTTGCCTATGCCCCAGATATCATCTATCATGGTTTTCTTCAGAGCCAGCTCCTCATCTTTTTGATTTAGAAGTAATACCATACCATTGGGCTTGTTAAGTTTAGAAGCAGTCTTGGCTAGAGCTTTAGTCCGCCCAAGTCCAAATGAATATGTCACTCCTAACGTATTTTCTATTTCATTTTTGATACTACTAACAAGAACCTCGGCACTTCCTGCATACTTAATGTCAGATTGTTTTACAATTGCGAAACATTCGTCGATACTATAGACCTCTACATTTTCTAAATATGAAATGAGAATATTGTATACCCCCTCCGAGATTTTGTTATATAGATCAAAATGATGTGGGAGGATAATAACTTCTGGATATTCCCTTTTAATCTGGAATACTGGCATACCACGAGTTACCCCCAACTTCTTTGCTTCGTAACTCATAGCTACTGCTATGCCTCTATCCTCGCCCACCACAACAGGCTTGCCCTTATATTGAGGCTCGACTGACAATTCACAAGCCACAAAGAATGAGTCCCCGTCCGCATGAAGATATAAATTGTCCGAATTTTTACCCATTTGCTTATTATAGCAAATAGTGGTCACGAATATTTTTCTTGTCGTCACTCACAAAATTTCGTTACTTTTTACCTGTGACTACAAATAATTTTGTCTCGTCAGCCAAAATTTTCGCAGTCCGCCTCTCGCGGTTTTGTCTGCTAACAAAACATCGCTCCGACCATCACAAGGCGAAAAAGACTGAAGCAGTTCAGTCTTTTTAAATTCGCGCTTTGTGATCCCGGCAGGAATCGAACCTGCATCGCAACTTCCGCAAAGTTGCGTCCTATCCATTGAACGACGGGACCATTTACCTGCTTAATTTATAACAAAAATGCTTATTTAGCAAGTTTACTTCCCTTCTGCCCAGTCTTTTAATTCTTGGTACGAGACTTCCCCGCAGATAGTCTTTCCTGATTTTGTGTTTACAAAAAATGGCACTCCCCCACATGGCTCTTTATCGAGCTCCAACATTACCTTTTCGTTGTCTTTGTTATCCCAGACTTCCATATGTTTAAGTTCTATACCATCCTTTTTCAAATCTTGAACAAGACCCTCCATCAATTTACAGTGTGAGCAATCCTTCCCATAAAAAAATAATAAATGTTCCATATGTGGGTATTATACATAAATAGAACAAAACCTCCAATTTGGAGGTTTTGTTTGACATTATTTTGTGATTTTTGAAAGGCGAGCCTTTTTGCGACTTGCAGTGTTCTTTTTCAAAACTCCTTTTTTCGCCGCTTTGTCGATGGCACTGTATGCTTTAGAAAGAAGTTTCTTTGCTTCAAGAACTTTCTTTTCCTTTACTAGCTTCTCGATATTCTTGATTGTTTCCTTAACAGCTTTCTTGCGACGGTCATTGACTGCCTTTTTCTTCATTGAACCTCGTAGAGCCTTTTTGGCTGATTGTGTAATTGGCATAATATATATTAGTTAATTTATAAAATCTGTTTTTCGTAACTCCTATACACCCGAGACACGAGTCTTATAAGATAAGGCTACTATACCAGAAAGTCCTCGTTTAATCAAATGTGATATAATACATATATGATAGCTCGGTTGGAAGGGACAATTATATATAATACCGATAAATACATAGTTATTGATGTATCTGGTGTTGGATACAAGGTTTTTGTCTCTGCCGACGCAGTGCTCCAGATAAGGATAAATGACAAGTGTGCATTTTGGATATATACAGCCGTCCGCGAGAATTCGATAGATCTATATGGCTTTGCAAAGATAGAAGAATTAACCTTTTTTGAAATGTTACTCGATGTCTCTGGAATTGGGCCCAAAGGTGCGCTTGGAATTATCAGCATAGCGTCTATCGATACCCTATCACGCGCAATTGCCACAGGCGATACAGGATATCTAACCAAGGTTTCCGGTATCGGCAAGAAGACTGCCGAGAAGATCGTAATAGAGCTCCGCGACAAATTGAAAGCTAAAATGGGTGATAACAGTAGCAACACATCTTTGCGTGCTGAGAGTGATATTATCGAAGCTCTCAGGTCACTAGGCTATTCGCAAAACGAAGCTCGCGACGCACTCAAAAATGTCCCAAACGAAATCGAGTCCACCAACGCAAGAATCAAAGAAGCCCTCAAAATTCTAGGAAATAAATAATATGCCTGAATTGCCTGAAGTTACAACAACAGTGAATGGACTTCAAAGAGTACTACCCTCTTTGAGGATTTCTAATGTCTGGACAGATCTCGCAAAAAAGAAAGTCTCCCGTTCAGATTTTATACACACAATTAAAAGCGAGAAGTTTTTTGATAATTTTAAAAAGATTACAATTGGTGCAAAAGTAATAAACGTAGAGCGTCGAGCAAAAAATATTTTAATTAATTTAAATAATGGCAAAACAATTTTAATACATCTAAAAATGACTGGCCATCTTCTTTTTGGCGAGTACACAAAAAAAATAATTACTAATGACAAATTACGAATTACAAAATGGGAACCAAAAGAAAAACGAGAAGTGTGGCAAAAAGAACTGTAAAGGTGTTATAATAAGGAGTATCATTGGTGGCCGGAGCGCACATTACTGCCCTATCCATCAAAAATTATTTAATTAAAATTTTATAAATTATATGAATAAAAGTATAAATAAACAAAAAGGAGAAAGTGAGCTTGGTTTTATTGTTGTCGTTCTTATAATAATATTTTTGATCTGGATTGCATTAGGTGGTAGAAATAGGCCAGAATCACAAGATGGGAAATTTATAGTCCCACTAAATGACCAGAACAACCCTGGGGCAACTTACAATTAATTATTTCTTAATAATTCCAAATAGTGCAACTCCGCACGCAACTGAAACATTAAGGGATTCTTTTTTACCTAACATTCTGATCTCGGCAATATAATCACAAATTTTCAAAATACTTTCTGGTAAGCCATCAACTTCGTTCCCCATTACAAACACCATTTTTGGTGTTTGTTTTATTTTCCTATAATCTACTGAATTTTTACTTTGTTCTATGGCAATAATTTTATATCCTTCTTTTTTTAAGCTTTTTAAAAGTGGGGGTAGGGTTTTCCGATATTCCCATTTGATTGTATCTTCTGCACCAAGCGAGGCTTTGGCAATATCAGAGCGCTTCCTACCAAACTTGTCTATTGGTGTTGGTGTGTACCCTACTATATATACTTTGTTTACACCTACAGCATCGCAAGTTCTAAACATAGAG
>JADLCZ010000020.1 GCA_020846955.1 Candidatus Nomurabacteria bacterium | reverse complement strand
ACAACAATCAATATTAAAAACTCATTTTGAAGTTGCTCAAAAAGTAGCTGAAATGCGGTCGAAATTATTTAAAAACATTAAGAGGATATGATATAATTTGGGTGTAATTTAGGGATTAGAAAATACTATAGATAAAACGGCCCCTGAAGGAGCCGTTCTATTATCTTTAAAATCTTAAGATTAAGCTGTCATTATGTTAGTCTAGAAAAAATTATCAGTTTGCGAGGAGACCCAAACAATTTCTATGCCCTTTACCTTAAAATAGTTATTTAATTCAAGCTTAAGGAATGTTCTTTCCATAAAATACACAGAAATCACACTTCCATTAAATTCTACCATTTTGTTGTGTGGTAAATTTTTACAAACCAAATCGGCAGTATGCGTTTTTGGATGAATACCCACAACCTCAAAGACTGTTCCTGGAGGTAAGTCCTCAATCTTTAAAAATTGTATTTCTAACTCCTTTGGTTTTCTACGAAAGATTTTAACAATTTTAGTCCAAACTGTTGGCAGAATAAATAAAATAATCAATGTTAATAGACATAAGGTGATCTTCCAGTTTTCAATAAGAATATTTTTCATATTATTAAGGGTTTTAAATTTTTACTCATCATACCCCTTACACCCAAAAAGTCAACAAAATAAAACCCACCAGTCGGACTGGTGGGAAAATCAGAGTAATAGGATTAGATTTATTTTTTGAATGGAATACCTATAAGTTTGAAAAATTCTAATGCTTCCTTTTTTGTCTTAGCACTTGTTACAAGTGTTACTGCCATTCCAAACACATCTTTGAGCTCTTCATCGCCCGCTTCTGGGAAGATTGTGTGCTCTTTGATACTCATTGTGAGATTTCCAATATTGTCTACAATTTTCTGCTCGATACCACGGAAGTCTTTTGTACGAGGAATTGCAACATTGATTAGCTTGTCTAAGAATGAATACATTCTTGAGCCGCGTAGTGTGACCATTACTCCTACTGGATCCCCTTCACGGATTTTGAAGCTTGCGATAGATTTCTTTGCGCTTCGTAATGCAGGTTTTTGTCCTGTGATCTTTGCAAGGCGTCCTACAACAAAGTCGTTGCGATTCTTGTCACGCTTAACAGCACTACCAGTGCCAGTAGCTACAACTACCTTTACCAAATGAGGTGCAGACATCAAATTCTTGTATTTGAAGTCGCCTTTCATTGTTGTGTATGCTTTTTTCTCTTTTTGTTTTGTTGTTTCCATATAATTAGTTTCTAGGTTCTTGTTGCTAGGGACTAGTAATTATTAATTCACCTTCTTTGCGTTACTTGCATCGATTGGCATTGCCATTTCTATAAGCCCTCCTGGGCCAGTCTTTTTAGTTGCTTTCTTGCTTCTTTTCTTCATGTTCACACCCTCAACAACAATTTTGTTAAGTGTTGGGAAAGACTTCATTACTTTGCCTTTTTTGCCTTTGTCGCCTCCTGTTAAAATTATTACGTTGTCGCCTTTTTTGATTTTCATCCCAGTTTTAAAAATTTAAATAATAAATGTTTTGTATATTTCCCCGTTCGTCGATTTTAAAACGGGACAAGTATAATTATATAACCTCTGGTGCTAATGAAATAATCTTTTGATATCCACGCTCTGCAAGCTCACGAGGAATTGGTCCGAATACGCGGCCAGCCTTTGGATCTTGTTTATCCTTTTCTAGTATTACTACTGCATTGTCGTCAAAACGAATATATGATCCATCTTTTCGGCGAAATGCATTTGTAGTACGCACAACTACAGCTTGGCAGACATCCTTCTTCTTTATACCTTTGCGAGGTTCTGCAACCTTTACAGAAAGGATAACCTTGTCGCCAATATAAGCATAGCGTCGGCGTGAAGAGCCAAGTACTTTGAAGACTTTACCAACCTTTCCGCCGGCATTGTCTGTTATTTTTACTACTGTTCCGTCTTGTATCATAAAATTAAGCTACTACTTTAAATTTCTTATCTTTCGAGATTGGACGAGTCTCTACGATTTCTACTTTATCACCAATTTTCT
Organism: Candidatus Nomurabacteria bacterium; assembly: GCA_020846955.1. Classification (GTDB taxonomy): domain Bacteria; phylum Patescibacteriota; class Minisyncoccia; order Phycocordibacterales; family UBA9973; genus UBA8515. Next base: position 14,395 of record JADLCZ010000020.1, on the reverse strand, counting down.
TGGAATTTGTTTCATCATGGGCTTTGTACTTCTTGCTGATTTTCAATCTTTTACCGTATTTTTTGTGCTCTACAAAGCGAGTAACAGATACTACAATAGTCTTGTCCATTTTATCTGAAACAACAACTCCTTTCAATACTTTATTCTTTTTTACTTCTGTTTTTTCTTTCATAAAAATTTATTGACGAGCTACGATGCGTGTCTTTAATGGTAATTTTGTACCAGCCTTGCGCAATGCCTCACGAGCAAGTTGTTCTGGTATTCCATCAACTTCGAAAATAATACGGCCAGGATTCACTTCCATGCAATAGCCCTGTGGATCACCTTTACCCTTTCCCATACCTACTTCTGCAGGCTTTGCTGTAAATGGTCTGTCTGGAAAAATTCGAATCCAAATACGGCCAGCTTTTGTAATAGTACGAGTTGCAACCTTACGAGCAGATTCGATTTGATTTGATTTCACACGAGCGCTCGTTGTAGCCTTCAACCCAAAAGAACCGAATGCAAGTGTAATACCACGAGTATCAGGAGTACGACGCGCCACATTACGACGTCCCGTCTGCCATTTTCTAAATTTTACTTTCTTTGGTATTAACATAAAAATTATTTTTTATCTTCATTAAAAATTTCTCCACGGTATATCCATACTTTGATACCAATATCACCATATGTCATATGAGCCTTCTCACGAGCGAAATCTACGTCTGCACGGAATGTCTGCAAAGGAATACTTCCTTTCTTGATCTGTTCTGTACGAGCGATTTCAGCTCCACCAAGACGGCCTCCGATGAATATACGTGCTCCTTTTACTCCACGAGCAGCCATCACCTTCTCGATCATTTGCTTCAATACTCTTCGGTATGGCAAGCGCTTCTCTAAGCCCTCTGCAATACTGTATGCTACGATAGCAGCGTCTGCGTCTGGATTTGTAACTTCGATAATATCGAACTTCACTTCTTCTGGAAGACTGATTTTACTCTTTGAAAGTGACTTCAACAATTCAGCCTTTAGCTTGGCAGCACCCTCACCACTTCGGCCGATAATCATACCAGGGCGAGATGTGTGTACAAGAATTTTCAAGCTCTTGTTATTGCGCTCTATATCAACAGTCGATATATACATACCACGCAATTTCTTGTCTAAGAAACGGCGAATAAGAACATCACCTGCTAAATTTGTAGCGTAATTTTTGCGAGCTATCCAACGGCTTTTCCAACCGCGAAGTATGACTAATCTATGAGCATATGGGTGTACTACTTTTGACATATAATTATTTATCTTCTTTCTTAGCTTTTAAAACCTTTGCTTTAGGGGCTTTCTTGGCAACAACCTTTTTTGCTACTTTTTTAGCTTCTGTTTTTGGCCCTACTGCTTTCAAAGTTAACAATACATGACTTGTACGCTTGTTGATTCGTGATGCTGACCCACGAGCACGTGGCATAGAACGCTTCATAACTAGGCCCTTGTTTACAGTTACATTTGCTACAACCAGATTATTTATATCCATTCCTTGCAACTTTGCATTTGCAACAGCTGAATCAAGCAATTTCATCATTGGTAAACTTGCACGCTTAATTAAGTTGCGAAGCTCTGTTTGAGCAACAACTATACTTTTACCCTTCAACAAATCACCGACTAAGCGGACTTTGCGAGGAGACTGTCTGTAATTTTTAAGTGAAGCTTTCATAAATAGTTATTATTTTTTCTTAGTATCAGTTGTAGATTTTGCGGCCTTGGCAGCTGTGATTTCAGCTTCCTTTTTCTTTTGCTCTAGTTCCTTTTGCATTTTACCTCCATGACGTACGAACTTACGTGTAAGAGAAAATTCTCCTAAACGGTGTCCTACCATGTCTTCTGTAACCAATACTTCTACATGAACCTTACCATTGTGTACTCCGAACATAAATCCAACCATTTCAGGAGAAATTTGGCACGCACGAGACCAGGTCTTTATCATACCTGTTTCGATTGGTTTCTTACCAGCGATTTTTTTCAAAAGTCGCTCGTCTACGTATGGTCCTTTTTTAAGTGATCTTGTCATATATAAAATAAAGCTCTACAGAGCTCGTAAGGTGTATATTATACCAAAGTGAATCAATAGTCAAGCACTATATTTCCTTATCTCGTCACGTAGATTTTGTGCCTCTAATTTAGGGTTTTCAGCAAAAATAATCCCCCGAGCTGAATGAATTATAAGTCCCAAACCCTTGCTATTTAAGCCTGATTTTACCACCTCTTCCACGCTCCCCCCTTGAGCTCCGATACCTGGAACTAGGAATGTCATATCCCCAACTATCCCTCTTATTTTTTTCATTTCTTCTGGATAAGTAGCTCCAACAACAATCATACAATTATTGTTTGTATTCCATTCTTGCGAAACTTTTTTTGCAACAATTTCATAAACCATTTTTCCATCTACAATTAAGTCTTGAAAATCTCGCGCACCAGGATTCGATGTTCGACATAAAATAATTGTAGTCTTGTCAGTACGATCAAGAATTGGTTGTACTGCTTCGTGGCCCAAGTATGGATGAACGGTGAAAGAATCAAATCCGAGCCAATCATAAATAAATTCAACATAGCCATTATTAGTATTGCCAATATCTGCACGCTTAGCATCAAGAATTGTAAAAATTGTTGGATGTTTTGTATTGATATAATCAATAGTCATTTTCAATTCACGAATACCTTGATCCCCACGTGCTTCGTAGAAAGCACTATTTACCTTGAAAGATGCTGTATATTCGGCAGTTTGATCAATAATCCACTTGTTGAATTCAAACTGTGGAAATTCTAAAGCCCGAAATCCCTCGGGCAACTTTGCAAAGTCACTATCCAACCCTACACAAAGTAGTGAATCTATCTCCTTTGCTCGTATGTCGTATTTATTGTTCATATTATTATTTACCTTGCCCTTCTAAAAATTTCTTGCCGTGGCCGATTTTTACATTTATTGGGACACCAGCTTTACACATTGGGCATGCATCGGCTGTGTATGTTGGTACATTGAATTCGTTTAGACAATCAAATGGTGCGCCGACAGTTGCAGAATTTACTTTTTCAGAATCTTTATTAGTCATTACACATACACCTACAATATTGCCTCCTATGTTCTTAACAGCATTTACCACTTTTATTACAGAACCTCCAGTTACTGTTGAGTCCTCAATAATTAATACATTTTTCCCTGTCACATATTGATCATATCCTCGAGTAAAAATTTGATCTTTCTCTGGTGTCTTCTCAGTATAGATACCAAAAATTTCTTTACCTTTAAGCTCACTTAAGTGGTAAGCAGTCCATTGTGAAAGTATGATTCCTCCAAGAGCTGGAGCAACTACTGTATCAATATCAGCATCCTTGTATTTCAGAGCAAATAACATGCCAATCTCACTCGCTAATTTCGTATGTGGAAAAAGCGCATCTTTATTTACATAAGTATCAAAGTGAAGCCCCGAAGTCCCCACAAAATGATCGTTTGGTAAAATCGCTCCAGCCTCTTTTAAAATGTCTAAGGCATTTTTCATAATGGGTATATTGTATATTTAACTTTAGTAAAAGGCAATAATTTTCGGCACGAAGACAATTAAACCTACTACAACAGAAACAATAACAGATATGAGTACTGCCCCAGCTGCAACATTCTTTGTTGCTTTTGCATATGGATGATATTCTGGGCTTGTAAGATCAATATCAATTTCGATTGCTGTATTGAAGGCCTCGGCAACAAGCACAAAGCCTATTGCAAAGACTATTAGTATCCATTCTATTGAAGATATCTCCAAGACATAGCCAAGTACAACAGTAACTACTGCAAAAAACATATGTACCCAAGCATTATGCTGAGTTTTTATCACAACCCCAACCCCACGAAATGCATGAATGAAGCTCCGTGCCCGAGCAATAATAGAAAAACTTTTTTTGTCTAAATTTTTTTCTTCCATATTGTAAGTATACCAAAATACTACTTTTTCTTAAAACTTAAATACAAAATTGCTGTAGTGATTGCGCCTAATACATCCATAAACATATCCTTCTGCGCATCCCAGATATCACCTTGGGAGCCTAGGAAGGCAGCACCACTCTCTCCACCATAAATTGCCGCATACCACCATTCTGTCCATTCATAAAATACTGCTACAAATGCTATAAAATATATTGCGTGAGTTACAGCGAGCATTCTATTTGCCACCAACTTCCTATCCACCATATACTCAATAATTGGCAATGCGTAGAATCCTACTGTATAGTGCCCTACTCGATCGAACATATTACGCTCAAAACCAAATAAATTATTAAAGAAATCAAAAGGTACACGCTCAAATGTATAGTGCCCACCGATAGTATGCCAAAATGGCAAAATGAACATCAAGACATATGCAGTATTAGAGAATCTTACACCTCTGTAATAGAGAATTACAATAAATAAAACAAGCAACATGATTGGAATATTCTCGGCATACCAAACACTCCGTGAATAAGGATGTACACCTGCAACAATTGCTTCGATAACATAGAGACTCAATAATATGTGTGGTAAATATTTTTTCATATTAAAAATTTCCAAATAAAAATAATAATGTTCTTCCTAATGGGCCAATAAAAGCAAAGCAAGCAATTATTAATAGTATCCTAGCTATTTTGTAAGTAGAATCATTTTTTGAAAACAAAATAATTAATGCGGGAACAATGAAAATTAAACTGGGTCTACTAATATAATAATCATCAAAAAATACTAAAACTGATGACAAAATAGAGAGCAAAAAAAGTCCAACTTGTATATATGCCAATGCAACAATTGCCTGAGATTTATGAAATTCCTTCGAAATAGCTCTATTTGGTATTGGAACTGGTGGTGGAGTTATAATTGGAGGCAATTCCATATAAAATTATTCCCCTAATATTTTATGGCGACTCTGAGTAAGGTATATACCATATGTACACACAGCAACTAATGCAATCATAACAATATAGAATTGAACTGTTGTATGATGATTTATAAAGTACACACTAACTTGAAGCAATAATTGCATAGCAAGTATAATACTCACTACAAAATATGGCACGAGTGCTACTGCATATCGCTCTTGCCTATGAGAAAGTGATAGATTCAAAACCAATGCAATAACTAAGAAAAATATAATCACAACTGCATGCACAATGATCACACCCAGATTGTCGAAATAGTCGAGTGGTGGCAATGCAATCAAACGGCCTGTGTCATACAGTACTCTCTCGGCAAGTGCCAAAAGTGACAAGCCCAAAAGTGTGACAATAAATCCTCCCGTATTGGTAAACTTTGTATTAAAAACATTATTACTATCTTGTGATATTATGAGTGCCATATAATTAATCTCTTTTGATATATTTTTGAATAAAAAGAATCGATCCTGTAAGTACAATAATTATAAGTATCAATACAACATAAACTCCATAAGCTGCATTGGCATTCAAAATATAATTACTAGTATCCCAAAGCAATCTTATAAGCAAGAATCCGCTAACAAGGAAATATGGTTGTGACATAATAAGGAATTTTTTCTTATGATCTCGGAAGGATTCATGCAAAATGAAAGCAACTACTATAAATGGCACGATGAGCATGACATCAAATATCAATTTTGCATTAATACTATTTGTAAATATTTCGCTGTCGTCTATAACTTTATTGAGGAGTATAAATATAGCTCCACAAAGTACTGTCGCAAGACCGATACTATATGGGGAATTGTACTCAACTGAGTGATTTTGATTAATAACAGGACTACTTGCTACTGTGGGTTTTGCAACATTGATAGATACTGTTTGTTGTGGAATATTTATTTGAGCTGTTTCTGCTGGCACTGGCATACCCTTTAGGAGCTTCATATGTGAATATGCTTCCTCGATTTCAGTACTCTGCCAGCCAGCTTTTGCCAAGACATCTCGAACAGCCGATTCGTTAAACCCTTGCACCTCCACTGTCTTTATATAGTTCACCAACTGCTCATTTATCATGTATTGTAATTATACCACTCGCAAAAATTAACACAATCAAAAAATACCCTTGCGGGTATTTTTTGCATACTAACTAAATACTATTTTGATTTTCTTGATTTTCCAACCTTTCTTCGAGATACAACAAACATGTTTGAGTATTTCTTTGGTGTTCGAGTCTTTTGGCCTTTACCTGTTGGCTTACCATACACACTCTTGGCACGACGTAGTCCTCGTCCTTGTGCCCCCTCACCTCCTCCGTATGGGTGGTCTACTGGGTTCATGGCACTACCTCGGACTGTAGGGCGGATACCCTTCCATCGGCTTTTACCAGCTTTACCATAATTCTGCAAAATATATTCTGAGTTTGAAACTTCACCAATAGTTGCCCAACACTTCTCGCTAACTTTGCGAACTTCGGTTGAAGGCATTTTCAAGTTTGTATAACCACCATCATTTGCCACAACTTGCGCAAATGTACCAGCGCTACGAACCATCTTTGCTCCATTACCTGGCTTGACCTCTACGTTGTATACAAATGTTCCAACTGGGATCACTGATAGTGGTAAACGGTTGAGGGTTGTAAGTGGGGCTTTCTCAGAAACAATGAACTTATCTCCAACTTTTACAGACTTCGGTAATACTGTATAGCGCTTCTCGCCATCGGCATATACTACCAATCCAATAAATGCATTACGATTTGGATCGTATTCAATAGTTGCAACCTTTGCAGGGATATCATGCTTGTTGTACATAAAGTCTACATCACGGTACAGTCGCTTGTTACCACCACCTTTATGTCGTGTAGTAATACGGCCTTGGTTGTTGCGTCCTACTGAGCGCTTATATCCATGTGTCAGAGACTTCTCTGGAGTACTTGTAGTCAAAACACCTCGGTATGTAACTGTAGTTTCGTGACGTTTTGATGGAGTTGTTGGTCTATATGTTTTCATATTATTTTATGCAAATGCAATTTTATCACCCTTTTTTAAATACACGACCGCTTTCTTGCCACCAGATTTTGTACCAAGTCTGCCACCACGGAATGTTGTCTTCTCTTTTCGGATTGTTATGGAAATTTTCACAGGTGTAACCTTGTACATTGCCTTAATAGCTTTTACTACTTCACTCTTGTTAGTATTTGTAGCTACGTTGAAAGTGTATCTACCTTTTTCAGATCCTAGGGCTGACTTTTCTGTTATACGGGGACCAAGAATAACTGAATTATTTTTGACTTCTTTAACCTTAACCTCTTTGATTTTTGTTTTTGTTGTAGCCATATATTATTTTTTATTAGTCTTACCACCCAAGAAAGCAAAGCTCTCTACTGGTTGTGAGATCACAATAAATTTATATGTTAATAGATCGACAGGGCTAATGTTGCGAATTTCATCTACTACAACTGTTGGCAAGTTGGCAAAACTCTTTTTTACATTTTCACCCTTTGCAGGAAGTGTAATATAAGTATTTGGTTTTTTACTACCAACTATTCTTTCATATCCTTTTATTTTAGCTAAATCATGCAATACAGTTTGAGCATCATTAGTTTTAATTTTTGAAAAATTTAATTCTTCAACAAACAAAACTTGTCCTTTGCGAACTTTTTCTGAAAGTACTGTATAAAGTGCCTTTACTTTCATTTTCTTATTCACTTTTTGAGAATAATCTCTATCATTACGTGGACCATGAGTAATACCTCCACCAATCCAAATTGGTGAACGTGTAGATCCATGACGAGCTCGTCCTGTACCCTTTTGTTTCCATGGCTTCTTGCCTCCTCCACGCACCTCTCCACGAGTCTTTGTGTGCGCAACTGGTGTACGAGCATTGGCAAACATCGCCATAACTGTCTGGTGAACTAAGTCAGCATTCCAAGGAAGCCCAAATATTGCTTCTGGTAATGCTATCTTTCCAACCTCTTTCCCTTTTTGATTGTATACTTGTGTTTCCATATAATTAACCGACAATTTCAATAAGCGTACCGCGTCGTCCTGGTATTGCGCCCTTAATTAGTAATTGATTATTATCGGCGTCAACCTCAACGATTTTTAAGTTCTTGATTGTGATACGATCTCCACCTGTGCGTCCTGCCATTCGCATACCTTTTGGTACACGATTTCTTAATCCTCCACCAATAGATCCTGGTTCACGTTCTGAGTGCTTCTGACCGTGAGATCGTGGTCCTCCATGGAATCCATGACGCTTGATAACACTTTGGAAACCTTTACCTTTCGAAATTCCAGAGACTACCACTACATCACCTTTGGCAAAAACACTCGCATCCACTTTGTCGCCCAGATTGAGATCCAAACCTGTATCACGAAATTCGTGCAAGTGTTTGTAAGCACCAGTCTTTACGTGCCCCAAGTGGGCTTTGTTTGCGCGCTTTTCTTTTTGAGATTCGAAACCAAATTGAAATGCAGAATATCCATCTGTATCTTTATTTTTGATCTGAGTCACTACTATTGGTCCTGCACTTACTAATGTTGCTGGAACAACTCGTCCATCAACATCAAAATACTGCACCATATGCTGTTTTTTTCCTAGAATAAATTTCATAAAATTTACATCATCTTCACATCAATATCAACGCCTGACGGGAGAGACATGTTAGTTAGAGCTTCGATTGTCTTTGGATTTGGGTTCAAGATATCGATAACACGCTTGTGTGTACGAATTTCAAACTGCTCACGAGCATTTTTAAACACAAAGGATGCACGGTTTACTGTATACTTCTTGATTTCAGTTGGGAGAGGTATCGGTCCTACAATAGTCGCATCGTAGCGTAGAGCTGTATCAATGATTTGCTTGACTGAAGTGTCAAGAATCTTGTTCTCGTATGCTCTTACACGAATGCGTAGTCGAACCACACCTTCTTCTTTCTTAATTTTTTCTTTTTTTACGGTCTTTGTTGCCATACATTTTGAATTTAATTAATTAGGTTCCAGTTTCTAGTTTTAAGTTTCTAGAACCTAACCCCTAGTCCCTAAAAACTAATCTAAGCGGTAATCTTTGTTACAACACCAGCTCCGACAGTCTTGCCACCTTCACGGATTGCGAAACGTTGCTGATCTTCTAGTGCTACTGGAGTAACGAGCTTTACAGAAAGTTTTACTGTATCACCTGGCATAACCATTTCTACCCCTGCTGGCAATACTGCTTCACCTGTTACGTCTGTTGTACGGATATAGAATTGAGGTTTGTATCCAGTAAAGAATGGAGTGTGACGACCACCTTCCTCCTTTTTCAAGATGTAAACTTCACATTCAAATGCTGAGTGAGGAGTAACTGTACCTGCTTTTGCAAGAACTTGTCCACGAGTAAGATCTTCTTTCTTTACACCACGGAGCAATATACCAGCGTTGTCGCCAGCCATACCCTCTTTCAAGTTTTTGTTGAACATTTCGATACCAGTAACTGTAGTCTTTGCTGTATCTTTGATACCAACGATTTCAATTTCTTCACCAACTTTCACAACTCCACGTTCAATTTTACCTGTAACCACTGTACCACGGCCTTCGATAGAGAATATATCTTCGATTGGCATAAGGAATGGCTTTGTAACATCACGCTCTGGAACTGGAATATATGTATCAAGAGCATTTACAAGCTCCAATACTTTCTTTGCCCATTCGTCGTTATTATCTCCTGACTCGAGAGCTTTGAGCCCTGATCCACGGATAACTGGAGCATTTGCACCGTCAAAACCTTGCTTTGTAAGCAATTCACGGATTTCTTCTTCTACCATGTCAACCATGTCTTTGTCATCAACCATGTCGCACTTGTTTAGAAATACGATAATCTTTGGAACACCAACTTGTTTTGCAAGCAATACGTGCTCGCGAGTTTGTGGCATAGCACCGTCAGTCGCTGCAACTACCAATACAGCACCGTCCATTTGGGCAGCACCTGTAATCATGTTCTTGATATAGTCAGCGTGACCTGGCGCATCAATGTGCGCATAGTGACGAGTAGGAGTTTCGTATTCGTTGTGAGAAAGCGCGATAGTAATACCACGAGCTTTTTCTTCTGGAGCGGAGTCAATAGCATCAACGCCTTTTAATTTAGCTGAGAACCCTTCTCCTGCACGAGACAAGATTTGAAGGATAGCTGCTGTTAATGTTGTTTTCCCGTGGTCGACGTGGCCAATAGTACCTACGTTTACATGGGGCTTGGAACGATTAAATTCTTCTGCCATATATGTTTATTGGTTGATAATCAAAATACAGGTTACGAGACACTATATTAGAATTACCAACATAAATTAAATAATAAAAAGCGCAAGATGTGCGATTACCCTATACTAGCAAATTATAAATAAATGTCAAATTTAAGCTACTCAAAGATATCTTGCTTATTTTCGTCAATTTCCGGTTTAGTTTCTATTGTTTCTAATCTAGGCTGAGTAACCTCAGGTGCTGGTTTTGCTTCTTCTACTACTGGTTGGGCTATAGGCTCTTGAGTTTTTATTATTTCGGGTTCGTGACTTTGATTTACTTTTTCTGCCATTGCCTCTTCGACTTCCTCTACCTTTTTACAACTTCATCCAAACTTTCACCCTTTTTACCTTGGAGTAAGTGGGATATCAATTTGAAACGCTTCAACACCTTGTGACCCCATAAATAATGGGTAAGATAAAGTAGAACCAAAAGTATAAGTAGTAGCAACAACATAACACTAGAATTATTTGTAAACCATTGTACTATTGCTGTAGGAGGTCGAACACTAGTTTGTATATCTATACTATTACCTGCCATATCATACGCACGGATAATTACACGAGAATTTGCAACTGCAGAAAGTGGCACTTGATAAGGACTCTCGGATCGGACAAAAATTGGAGACGATGTTTCCCCTTGTGTTTTGTCTATCACACCAATTTCATAATGATCTATTCCCGACAAACTGTCAGTTGTAAAAAACGTAATTAATGCTGTGTTTATATTATCTTTTGTTAGGTAATCTGTTTGTGGCTTGAATTTAGCTGGTGGTGTAGTATCTATACGCAATAAATAATGAGTTGTTGTCCCCCATGCACCCCCTTCATTTAGTGCCTTGATATGGAAATACCACAAGCCATCTGTCAGGTCTTGATACGATTTGGAAGTTTCGTTTAGTATGTTTTTATTATCTGGAATAGTATTTGGTTTATTATCCAAAATATAATTAAAACCTACAATTTTTGGATCTTTGTTCCATGCAAGTGTTGGACTGTTATTGTTATACCAATGGTCTTGGAATTGGTGAGTATCAGAATATATAGTCAAACCTCCTGGGGATTTTGGTAATATTGTGTATACACCTCGATTGCTTGTAAGAATAGCTTGTGAACCAAGGCCGTCATTTGCGAGCACATTGGAACTATCCAATACTCTAATTTCCGCTGTACCTGTACTTTTTGCCTGGAAAGTTATAGTGATAATCAATGCAGAATCCGAAACAATTCCTCCCGGGATAGTACCAACGAAACTGGCTGTACCATTAGTATTGTCATATTTAGGTGGTTGAACCCAAATACCAATAATAGAACGCCCAGTAGAGGGCTTGATAATAGCTAGCTTGTTCGGATCAAATTTGAGATTCAAATCTATGGCATTCATACTCTGACCTTTAGTATTCAATAGTATCGGTACCTCAAAAGTTGAACCTTCGGTAAATGTTGCCGAGCTCGGATTTACAGATATTTCTGCACGAGCAACTAATTTCGATGCATCTATATTGATTATATTTTCTGCATATAAAAAAGATGTATTACTAAGTAGTAATATTAAACTTACTATGAATGTATATATTTTTTTATATTTATTCATAAATTTAATTCAATTTATCAACATTATCGGCACGATAAGTGCATGGCCCAAATAATTTGCATGTTGGATGATTTCGACAATACATTACTCTATACCAACCATACAATATTATTAGCATTATAAACAATAATATTATTGGTATCATAAACAAGAATATATTTGTTGCTTTTGTTACCACCAGCTTGGCTTCCTCTTGTACAGTAATCTGCAATGGGTTTGTATCTATACCCTCTATTCCTTTTGTATTCCGTGCACGAGCTACAATTGTATATACTCCCTTCCTAGCCCTACTATCTGATACGTATGTAAATCTTCCTCTTTCATCAGCTTTTATAGTAGATGACTCATGTAAAAAATTGTTGCCATCCAATAATTGTGCATCTAGATTAAATATCACATCATAAAATGGTAAAGATGTACCCTTGATAACAATAAAATCATTCTCTCTTACATTATTGGAATAATCAGTAAATATCGGTATTGGCACATTATCTATTGCAACTTTTTCTGTTGTTTTAATTTTAATAGTCTTTGGTGTTGACTCTATGGTCCTTGTTTTTGCCTCAGTAATATTAAAGTTTGAGCCTTTAGTATTGTTGAGTATCTGTGTCCCTGCTCCATCGTGAGCAAGTATTGATGCGTTTTCGAATTTAATAGTTGCATTACCAACTGCCTTGGCTTTGAAAAATAGAGTTAAGATAGTGCCATTCGTCCCTTGGTATCCAGACAATATTACTCCATCTAAATTAAGCGTTCCACTTGCATTGGAAAATGAAGGGTCAACAGGCCAGACATTAACAATAGAATCTGATTTAGAAATAGAACTTAAGGTTAGTAAATCTTTGGAGAATGTTACCGTCCCAGATACTGCATTGGCAAGCTTATCACTACTTGATAAAACAACTCTCATTTTTATGGTATCACCTACCTCGACACTCCCAGATTGAGGGGTCATACTTAGATCTGCTGCTTGTATTGTGTATACAGGAAATACAAGAAAGGAATAAAATATTAAATATTTAAAAAAATTTTGGATCTTATTTAGATACATAATAATATTATACCCTATATTTATACAAATATCGACGATATATATACAAAATAAAATATATTATACCTCCAACAAGAAGTACAATTATTAAAATTAACCAATTGGATACGATAGTCATATCTCTTATATTTCCATCCATATCATATGCTCTAACAACTACCCTATAAAATGGTGTCTGATATTTTAATAAATATGGACTATCTCCTTTAACACAATTATTCTTTATAAATTCACATACATCATAATGGTCCACGCCTCCTCCTTTGTCTTGCGTACTAAATACGATAAACCATTTATTATCATAAATATACCGACTTCTTGATCTTTCAATTGTAAATTTTTCTGGTTTCGTTTTGTCATTTGAAATAATTTGTTCTTCGTTTTGTATTGTATTCTTGGTAATAATCAAATTGGTATTATTTATTTTTACTTCATCTTTTGTACCAATGCCATCATTTAAAAATAAATTCATATTCTCAAGAGTAATATTTGCTTGGCCTTCATTTAGACCTCGAAAAATTACAGAAAACACGTCTCCTTGAGTAATAGTTACACCACCAGGCACAATACCTGAAAAGTGAATTATGCCCTCATTTATTACACTCGGTTTTTCAACCCAGAAACTAATAAATGAATTTCCTATATTAATCTTCTCGATCTTGAGATAATTTTTATCATATTTCAAGTCACCTTCTATAGTATTAATCGAATTTAATTTTGTATCCAATTGAACAGACACAAGAGAGATACCCCCCTTCTCAATTTTATTTTTATCTATATTTATACTCAAAACACTTGCAAATGCAATATGTGAAAATATCAACAAGGGAAATGCTATTAATATTATTTTTTGGAATTTTTTCATGTATTTTTTACCCTGTCCACAGGGTAGTGAAAGTTGGCATAGCGCTTTGCGCGCTCCGATTAATATCGGAGCGATGCCAACTTCTACTACCCTGTCCAGTAGTACGCCATTATACTAAAGTCGACTAAATTTATTTTTCCATCACCATTTAGCTTAATTTTTTCCAGAGCTAATGTTTGAGAATTTAACACTTTCTTGTACCAAAATGCTGCTATGGAGAAGTCCACCAAATTCACTTTGCAATCATTATTCAAATCACCTTTTTGTGGGCACTTTTTATCAACGGGGGCTATGTTTTCGGAACCTACAGAAAAATTATACCCATTACTATACCCACTAATTTCCCCTCCTGAGGCTACTTTTGATTTTGCATTGTGTCCTCCAACTTCGAGGACTGAAGTGTCCATAGTATGCAGATATACTCCATTCTTATCTGAATTCACTTTTTTGAAAAATTCTTGATTTGAGTGGACAGCAATAGTAACTTCGCTCTCAGGGACTGCTTGGCCAAAAAATGTAATATTATCTCCCTTTTTAACTTGAGATTTATCACCAGTTAAAGTTGGAGACAAGAATATACCTCCTACATTTATTGTAACACCTTCGGTGATTGTTATTGGGAATGATTGCAAAACTGATTTTATACCATTCTTGTCGGTAGAATAAACACTAAAGATATATCCCCCGGCACTT
>JADLCZ010000019.1 GCA_020846955.1 Candidatus Nomurabacteria bacterium | reverse complement strand
TGAATCTAGTAGACGCCCTTGGTGGTGCAGGATTGTCGGTACTCCAGTTGCCGCAATCGTAGTATTAAAAAAGAAAGTAGAAAGTATAAAAATACCCATGACCACATAAAAAGTGATCTTTTTTAGTCTTAAAAATAAAGTATTTTTAAATAATTTTTTGAAGGAAATATTCATTTATTTTAAAAGGCGCACGCAATACTCGCAACATATATATTTTATCGTCAAACGGCGATAAAAGCAAGGAAAAATAAAGGTAAAATGTGCAAAACCTGTGTATAAAAAATACCCGGCAACGTTGTCGAGTATTTTTTATTTTTTGATGATTTTTTTACAAAATTTGTCTTATTTTCTTCCAGCAATGATAGTTTCTGCCACACTATTTGGTACAATATCGTAGCGGAGGAATTCCATAGTAAATCCAGCTCTTCCTTCTGTCATCGAGCGCAATGTTGTCATGTATCCGAACATTTCAGATAAAGGAACCACTGCTTTTACAGCTTGGTTGAGACCTCTTTGTTCCATACCTTCGATAAGTCCACGCTTGGAAGATAGTGACCCGGTAACATCTCCCATAAATTTGTCTGGAGTTACAACTTCTACGCTCATCATTGGCTCAAGAATTACAGGGCGAGCCATCTTACAAGCGTCTTGAATTGCCATACTAGCCGCAATTTTAAAGGCCATTTCGTTGGAGTCCACATCGTGGTATGATCCATCCCATAGTTCTACAGACACATTTTCGAGTTTGAATCCTGCGAGTACTCCACGGTCAAGTCCCTCTTTGAAGCCTTTTTCACAAGGAGCAATGTACTCTTGTGGAATAGCACCTCCTTTGATTGTATTGATAAATTCGAATCCTTTTTCACGTTTTGTGTTCTTTGGTAAATCCTCAATTTGCTCTTTTGTAAGAGTTGTATCCATTGGCTTAACCTTGATCTTTACGTGACCATAGTTTCCACGGCCTCCAGATTGTTTAATATACTTACCTTCTACATCTGCAGTACCTGTGATAGTTTCGCGGTATGCAACTTGTGGCTTACCAACATTTGTCTCGACAGAGAATTCTCTTTTCATACGATCAACAATGATTTCCAAGTGCAACTCTCCCATACCTGCGATAATTGTTTCGTTTGTTTCTGGGTCGGTTGTCACACGGAATGTTGGGTCTTCTTGTACAAGTCTTGAAAGTGCCATACCCATTTTCTCTTGGTCAGCTTTTGTCTTTGGCTCAACACGAAGTGAGATAACTGGCTCTGGGAACACGATTCGATATAGCTCGATTGGGTGCTCTTCGTCGCAAAGAGTATCTGATGTAATTGTATCTTTGAGTCCTACAGCGGCGGCAATTTCTCCGGCATAAACCTTCTTCACCTCTTCACGCTCGTTGGCGTGCATTCTTAAAATACGTCCAATACGCTCTTTGTTGCGAGTACGAGGATTGTATACATAACTTCCTGCAGACAATGTTCCTGAATACACTCGGAAGAAAATAATTTGTCCTACGAATGGGTCTGTTGCAACCTTGAAGGCCAATGCTGAGAAAGGCTGTGTATCTGAAGCAGGACGATCTTCTTCTGTATCATTGTCTGGGTTGATTCCTTTGATTGCAGGGATATCTAATGGGCTTGGCAAGTAGTCAACAACAGCGTCTAGTACTAGCTGAACACCCTTATTTTTCAAGGCACTTCCAGCAAATACTGGGAAAACATCATTTGCAATAACTGCCTTACGCATCAACTTTTTCAAAGTTTCTACATCTGGAATTTTACCGTCAAAATATTCTGTCATTACCTTTTCATCTTGCTCGACAATTTTTTCGATCAATTCTGCATGATATTTCTCAGCTTCTTCTTTCAAATTTTCTGGGATTTCTTTTTCGATAACTTTGCCTCCCATTTCGCCTTCGAAATAGTATGCCTTCATTTTCAAAAGGTCGATTACTCCCTCATGATTTTCTTCCAATCCAATTGGGATTTGCATACGAACTGCATTTTTGTTCAAACGTTCAAGAATTGTTTTGAATGAGTGCTCGAAGCTTGCACCTGTACGGTCGAGCTTGTTTACGAAACAGATTCGAGGGACCTTTGCTTCATCGGCATAGCGCCAGTTTGTCTCGGACTGTGGTTCTACACCAGCAACTCCGTCGAAAACTACAACGGCTCCGTCGAGCACGCGAAGAGAGCGCTTTACTTCCACAGTAAAGTCGATGTGCCCAGGAGTATCAATAATATTGAAACGCACCTTTTTATTTTTATCAGTTCCAGCATATGTTGGATTCCAGAAACAAGTAACAGCAGCAGAAGTAATTGTAATACCACGCTCTTTTTCTTGCTCCATCCAGTCTGTAGTAGCTGCACCATCGTGCACTTCACCAATCTTGTGGCTCATACCGGTATAGTAAAGCACGCGTTCACTTGTTGTAGTCTTACCCGCATCAATGTGGGCAATAATTCCAAAATTTCTAACTTTTTCTAGGGGATAATCTCTTTCCATATATGTTGTTTTTAATAATAAAAATAAAAAGACCGTAGGTCTTGTGTACCCACAATATACCCCATATTCCCCTTTTTTGCAAACGAAAAGGCCGTGCAATCTTAGCAAAGCCTTCTTTGTCCAAAATGGTCTTTGTTTAATTGTATGATTCGATCATTCGATCATAAACAATTAGTGCAGATTGTTTATCCTGCTTTTGTATTTGTTCATAAAAAATACTCCCTTGCATAACAACATCCATAATACCAGTCAAGCCCGGATATACTTCCCCAAAATATTTTCCTGTATTACGAGGATATATACTTGCTAATATTTCGAGTTTTTCCCAATCTTCATGGGTTGAAGCACTAGCAAGAAGCTCTTGCCAATTGAGATTTTCAAATCCCAGTGCCTGTTCGTAAGTCTTACTTTCCTGTTTACTTTTTAGGATGAATGCTCTTTTTTCATCATCAAGCTCTTCCTGGAACTTGTTACACATCGATGTAAAATCCCCAAAAGGGAAATAGCACTCAAGGGTGGTGCGGTAATTCCAGAGATTATTAATATCTTGCTGGATAAGTATCAAATTTCTCGGTTGCATATCTTTTACAATTATTTACCCTAAAACTACTCTTTTTAAATATAATGTCAAGAAAAAATCCCCTTTCGGGGATTTTTTTAAAGTCTTTTTTATTACCAAGCGAAGTGAGCGAAAGCTTTGTTGGATTCTGCCATTTTGTGAGCATCGTCTCTTTTAAAATTACCAACTCGATGCGATAGCTCTGACTTGGTAAAATAAGTTATTTTGTTAAATTTTCTAGAAGGTAGTTATTGCAATACACTTCCCCATATTCAAACGGTATAATTTTGAGATCTATATTTTTTTGCTTCAACAATTCTTCTGTTTCTTTCACATTATTGATTGGGACTTCTATATGTGTAATGTCATTAAATAGAATTGGGTTATCAGTCCTCTTTTCCAGTCTTTCTAATATACTATTAAAGTGGACAATTTTAATTGTCTTTTTAATTCCAAAAAGAATTGGGTAATTACCTACAATATCAGACCGCAATAAATGTCCTTTGAATGGGCTGATATTTTTCTGCTCTATGTCGCTTCGAATCGTACCCATAAAAGTTTTTGTGTCTTTATAAGTTGACTTCGTCGAGAGCCAAAAGAGCCCGCGAGTTAAGACAAAATATAAAAATTTCAAATTTAAAATTTGTACCATTATAAAAATACCAAACCAAAATTTAACAGACCCATATTCGTATAATAATTTTTTGTTTTCATTTAAATAAAGCCCCGCATACAATTTCGCATACATTCGAAATGGTGTGAGTGAAGTCGTTTTGTTAGACTTAATTCCGATTTTATCAATTTTATAAAGCCATGGTTCTTTGTGAGGCTTCAAACCACCTTCTGAAATGATCGACTCGAGCATATCCGAAATTTGTTTTGAGCCTACGTCATCATAACGAGACAGTGTCCCTTTACCATACCGATATCTCCCTGTTCCATGCCAATAGCCAACTTCTTTATAGCAATCTTGAATCTCAGGGAACATAGCTCCATATTCCTTGAACTCATCTTGCTGCAAAATAGTTTCATCAGCAAGAAATGCACGCAAAGTTTTCTTCTGTATATTTAAAATAATTGATTGAAAATAATTCATATAATATACTTTACCAATCTAATGCGATAACTCTACCTTAGTAATGTGTTATATATTTACTGTATACCCTTTTTCGAGCTTGAAGGTTTTTATTGTATCCTTCAAACCAACACTTTTAAGGTACTCTAAAAAATCTTTTGGTATTGGTGATGGCCCTACCCATACGCTCCGTTGAATCATTACAAAATGAAACTTCACAAGCTGTCTGCGAAACCAATTTCTTTCTGACCTTTTATCTTCTGGTATATCGTAAAGCAGTAGTAAATTTTTTGGATCCTTATCCCCTCTTTCTGTTTCAAAGACTTTCAATGTATCTCTACTTTTTTGGTTCAAAAATTCTTCACCTTTGTATGTGATAAGAAAAGTGCCATTTACTTCTTTTATATAACCTTTATTTTTTAAATCAGAACATCTATTTGCAAGTGTTTGGTATTTATAATGTTTAAAATCCGGCAACCCTAAAAACCCGATACGTACACCTCTATTCCTTATAACACGCTTATTTTTATTTTCACTTAAATATTTAAGAATCTCTTTTTCAATACTCATAAATAAAGTATAGCACATTTACCAAGTCGATGCGATAGCTCTGGGTTGGTAAAACAAAAAAATAAACCCTTGCGGGTCTATTTTTACTTTTGAAAATTTTATACGGTGCCTACCAAGCGAAGTGGGCAAATGCTTTGTTAGATTCAGCCATTTTGTGAGTATCGTCTCTTTTCTTCACAGCTGTACCTTCATTCTTACTTGCAAGTATCAATTCTTCAGCCAATTTTTCATGCATTGCAGAACCTTTCTTCAAACGAGCTGCACTGATGATCCATCGCATAGCGAGAGCTGTTCGGCGCTCTGGACGAACTTCACGAGGAACTTGGTAGTTGGCTCCACCGATACGGCGAGAGCGTACTTCTACCATTGGGCCTGCGTTTTTAATTGCTGTATCGAAAACTTCGAGAGGGTTTGGGTTGCCAGTCTTTTCTTTGATAACATCAAAGGCTGCGTACACAATTTTGCGTGCAGTTTCCTTTTTGCCACTCCACATAACATTGTTTATAAACTTACCCAATTTTTGTGAATTGTAGGCAATGTCTGGATCTACGATATTTCGATTTTTTACTTTTCTTCGCATGTTTTTTTATCCTTATACTTATACTAATTACTTATACTATTTCTTAGCTGCACCTGCTTTTGGACGTTTGTTACCATATCTTGAACGAGCTTTTCGGCGCTTCTCAACACCTGTAGCATCAAGTCGTCCTCGGACTATGTGATATCGTACTCCGATCAAGTCCTTCACACGACCACCTCGTAGCATAACTACAGAGTGTTCTTGCAAGTTGTGACCTTCACCTGGGATATATGCTGTAACTTCCATACCATTTGTAAGGCGTACACGGGCAATCTTACGGAGCGCAGAGTTCGGCTTCTTTGGAGTTGTTGTTGTCACCTTTGTACACACACCACGCTTAAATGGAGATGGGTAAAAGATTGGCTTGTTCTTGATAGCGTTGAAACCACGCGCCAAAGCCACCGCTTTGGATTTCTTTACGTTTCGAGTTCTTCCTTTTTTAACTAATTGATTGATTGTTGGCATGTAACGATATTTTCTTTCTAAAATGTCTTTTGTAAAACAAAATAGCCACAAAGGACTATGTAGGGATACTTTACTACAAACTCTGTAAAAATGCAACTACTGACGAAAGTTCAAGCCCTGTAAGGAAACCTAGCGCCAATACTATGAATGGGAACATGTATTTCCATAAAAATAGAACAAAAAATAATAGTATAAATATTCCCCATTGTTCTAAGAATGATTGTACAAGATAAAACCTAGATGGTAGATATGAAAAAAGTACTTTCGACCCATCAAGAGGCGGAATAGGTATTATATTGAAAAAAGCCAAAACTAAATTCAAAAAAACTATGGACAGTGTGATTTTAAAGAATGGTGATATGTTTGAAGGATCAAAAGGGGTTATACCTAACTTTGGCGCAAGGTAAATAATAATCCCAAAAACAATTGCAATACCAACATTTGCAAGTATGCCAGCGATGGCCACCATTGCATTTGCTTTGCGTCCGCCTTTTAGATTATCTGGGTTGTATGGTACAGGTTTCGCCCAGCCAAGAACAAAACCAGCTTTTGTGATGATTAAAATTAAAGGCAAAATAATTGATCCAAAAAGTTCGAGGTGTTTGAGCGGGTTGAGTGTGAGTCGACCCTGGAATCGGGCTGTATCATCACCATACAAATACGCAGCATAGCCATGTGCATATTCGTGAATAACGATAGACATGATAAGGACTACTATATAAAAGATACTGTCGATGACTTGCATATATGTACTCTCTATGATAGCATAGCTTTATCTATGGCAAAAGTATGTGAAATAACAAATAAAGGTTCTATCATGGCTGGGGGGTACTCCAACATTGTTCGTGCTACCAAGTTTAACCCAACTGGCAAAGTACGTAAATATCCAAACCTACAAAAGAAGCGTATATATGTACCAGAATTAAAGAAATTCTTTAATCTTACAATCTCTACACAAGCAATCAAAACAATAAATAAAAACGGCGCCTACGCCACGCTCCGAAAAGCTGGAATCATAAAATAGTCTCCAAAATTCCCATACCGGGTATGAAAGAAGTCCCCATACCCGGTATGGGAATTTTTTATTTACATAGAATTTTTATAGCGTCACTCTCGCATATAATCATACCATTATCATAAGTTGCTAAATATGGAATATTTAGTATTTTTAAATAATCCAAAACTTCTTTGTGTGGATGTCCATACTGATTATTAATTCCTGCGGAAATTATGGCAAGTGTAGGTGATGTCGCTTTTAAATA
>JADLCZ010000018.1 GCA_020846955.1 Candidatus Nomurabacteria bacterium | reverse complement strand
GCCATTGACGTCTGGAGTAAATGAACAGAATGCCACAATACTTCCGCCATGTTTTAGGACATAGAAATCTGAATTTTTGTTTTCGATAGTTTTAAAGAATTCATTTTTACGATTTTCAATTTCTTCTTTTCCTTGAATAAATGGTCTGTTGGCTATAGTGATATCCCACAATTCATTGGCAATTTTTTCCTTTTCTTCTTGGGTTAGAATATTTAATTCTGTATTCTTAATTGTCTCGAGTTTAATTTCTTTTCCCTCTTGTTTTAATTTCTTGAAAGTATCGGCATATAATAGCATTCCAGCCTTGTATCTTTCCAAGTTTTTCAATAGTTCTGCTTCCCCTCCTTCTTTGTTCTCATGAAATGTGACCAATAGATTTTTTGCTCTTACTAGCATTGATTCCTTGATCTCAGTAAATTCTTCTCCAACAACTTTTGTAATCTCAAGTGGTAAAATGTCTTCAAGTATTTTCTGGGTATCATTTGCGGTATCGATCAATTCACTATATTTAGCAAAGACTTTTTCTGCCAATTCTTTTGACAATTTTTCACCTAGTGCCAAAATTTTATCACCCATTTCTTTCCCTCCCTGTTCAACAGAAAGAAATGCGCGTAAAAGATTTTTTGGGTTTTCCTGAGAGTTAATTATTTTTGAAGCATTTGAAAATGATTTTAGGTTGTGATTTTTTAGATATTGATGTAAAAAATACCATTCACTCAACTCTAAATCTTCTTTATTAATTTTAAAATATTTTTCGTATGCAAATAGACATATGTTCAATTCGTCTATTTCTTTATCAAAATCTGGGGTAACTGCCTGGTTGTTATCAAGAAAATTTTTTGACTCTTCTTTTGAAAATCCTTCCCTGTAATGACTAAAATCATAGCGATGACTAAATCCATCATACCCTTTCTTTTTATTACTTTTTGTATCAAAAATTTTATACTTTAATTTATCATTGCTGCTCAAAAATTCATAGTAACGATTACCTAAACTAATCAGACCATCTTTTATTTGATCTACGACAATAGGAATAACTGCTGGGGAATCAGACAATGTGTTACTTTGGGGTATTATATTATATAAATCGTTAATTAAAGCATATTCTGACATTAAAAATTTATATTCAAAATTTTTTTTTAGCTCGCTATCATTTATTCCACGAAATTCTCCAGTCTCAACCATAAAAATATTTTTGTTAATAAGTTCATATTCATGATACAGGGCATCGAGAGAGTTTATATTATTTTCAATATCTTTTGTTTCTAATTGTTTGTAAAAATCATTTAATAAATAGCTATATCCATTTTTTTCATTTAATTTTATTTCACCCCTCGGATCTTGCTCTTCCTTGGATTTACTATTATTTTTTTGCCAATATTTTTTATATCCTTCAGCAGGAACACTCTTTGGGTCTGCTCTTTCTTCTGGAATAGGGATATTTTCAATTTTAGAAGGCATGAATCTTTCCATACGAAAATTATAGCACAAAAGACTCTGGTACTAGCAAAGCCCTGTCATTTTTGCCACACAATTGTATACAGCCCCAGCCCTAAGCAAGGCTTAGGGCTGGGGAAAAATGAAAATACACAGCCTTTGGTGCTGTGTATTTTCATATGTGTTTCGCGTTCATAAGCCGAATTCTGTTTATAATGATCATTTATCTGGGCTATATGTCGCCACATAGCTCGAGCGATTCTCCCCCCACCACTTTTCGAAAGAAAAGTGGTGGGGGGCACGATCTTGCATTCAAGTAAGGATTTAGCCGTTTCACCCGTATGTCTCCATACGATTACTCCCGAAGGAGCCCTAGCCTTTCGGCATTGGCGTCTCTGCTCGCACCTCTTGGGTTACCCCAGACAGGCATTACCTGCTACTCTTTCCCGACACGAAGTCGGAATAAATGTTCGGACTTTCCTCTATCCATGATTATAAATAATAAGGATAGCGATCATTCGACGCGGAACCTCCAAACTATACAATAATTCTTAAAATTTAGCAAATTTAGAAAACCTCCGCTTGGTAGCATTTTTCGCAAAAGACTATTTCTTTGCCTTCTTTTGTATAGCTAGTTTTAAATTGTTCTATGCATTTACCTTCGTGATCATGATTACCAAGTTCACACATACACACTTGCTCATTGAATATAATTGGGTTGCGGAATTTGGTGCGGTCGTTGTGCCTACCATTTGGACATTTACGTGGAATTGGAATATTCATTCGTTTGTAGAAAGTTAATTCCTGAGGTAAAATTTTGTACGCCTTTGTGCAATTGTGATTCATCGCATTGTTTTGATTAGTATCCCAATCTTCACACAAAATAATTTCGCGTGTGATGCTGTCATCTGTTTCGGCCAATGTATTTGGCAAATCCTTCCAAGATTTTGTCGGTACATAAGCCTTCTCTTCAACATTTTTCCATGCATACCCTTTTCCGCGTGCAACATTTTCATTTATTGGGAAAAATTCACCATACTTATATTCACGGCCATGCGCATCCACATATGGCATCTCGTTCATATGCTTGCGGATCTTTGGTACCAACTCCTCGTATTCCTCTTTTGTATATTGCTTGTTAAGAATACAATATTGTTTTGCTCGTACTCCAATACAGCCAAATAAATATGAGGCATTTGCAACCCCATAACAGTATTCCAAGTCTCGCAAATTCGAGACAGCTTGTGTGGTGAAGCGTATATTGGCACCGCCATCACCAAGTAGTAGTGTCTCGTACACCATTTCTACATTCTCGCCATACTCTGTATAGTCATAACAATCTTTAGAAGTTTTTGTACTTGCGAATTGGCAATACCGACAATCTTCAGCGCCTACCATTTCAAAGGAGTCCAGAGTATTCCGAGAATTAAACACATAATCCCCTGTGCTGTTTACATTCTGCCTGCTGTGCATATACTTCACTGGGTACTTAAGCCAATTTGATTGTGCAACTTTTTTGTAATTTCTTACATTTTGATAATTAGAGAGATCGAGTTCTTTTTTCTTGGCTTCATATTCTTCCTTTGTATATTGCACATTTTCTATGCAATACTTTTGATTGCGCAAATTGGTGCAACCAATACAATCACTGCAGTTCATGCAATTTTTACAAAAGTAGACATCACTACATTCTTCGCAATCTACACAGTACAAATTTTTATATCCTTTTGTAACATTGACCGATTCATAACACAAGTCTGATTTTTGAAGCATGAGTACATCATTGCTGTCGTTGCACACCTTCAGGCCACTTGCATACATACACCGCTCATTGTGATCAGCGTGATATACCATGTAACACTCTTTCAAATACCCAGCGAGATTGTTGTAATCGCTGTTTACAATTGTCTGATAATGCAGGAACAAACTTTGCACCGGTGCGTTCTCGGCAAGTTCTTTTAATTGTTGGAAAAAGGTCTTCGAAAAATCATAATCTACCCCACTTGCTGTTGGGTTCCAATTGTCGCTCCACCAACACGCAGGGCAAAATATTTTCCTTTTTACATGCGGACCATAAACTGAGAGTGTGTCTTTCTCACACAGACCACATTTAGTCTTGTATAAATACCGCTCATTACGGAAAGATAGTCGTCACACTAATCGGCACTCTGGGCACCAAGTCGGCGCCGGCACATTCATTTTCTTGTAGAAAGAAAAGTCATCTACATCGATAATAAAATTTCCCTTACAATTCCAGCATGATTTAGTTTCCATATGGTTTAATATTACCCTACATATACCAAATAAACAACCACCCAGGTGTAGTATCGATAAGCATTACCATATTTACTTGCATACAATACAGGGCTATGTTATAATCTCTACATCAATACGAAGAAGGATCCGACAGGTGTTAGTGCCTTAGGAGCCTTTTTCATTTTATCTTCTTGATGTGCGCTTTCAGATTTTCTAAATAATCATAAAATTCCGAACCAAGCTTTTTGTACAATGAAGAAGCGAACTTTTTATTCGGAAAGAGGATTTTATTAAATTTATTTTTGGTTATCAAATACTCCACGAGTTTCTTGTAATCTCCATCACCAGAAACTAAAACTACTTTATCGAATTCATTATTATCTACTAGATTTTTCATTATTTCAAAAACAATATCAGTATCAACATTGCCTTTCTTCTTGGTAAGTGCGTATTGATTGTGCTCCTTAAATAAAACAATGAACCCGGCTTTTTGAATTTCTTTATACAAATCGTCATTTTCTTCTTGCAGGTAGCCGAGAAAATAATAAGCTTCAACAATATGATATTTTTCTTTCAAATAGATTCGTAATTTTGCCAAATCAACAGACCAATTATCCTGTCTTGTTCCAAGATATAAATTTTGCCCGTCAATAAATGCAAGATTGTTCTCCTTCATAATCTAAATATTTTATCACATACAAATATTCTATACCACAGTCTGTAAATAGTGCTCTTTGCAATACAGATTTTGGGTATTTTCGGGATAGGCAGTAAGGATTTCTGTGGTACAACCTCCAAATGTACATTTGCTTGTATGGAAGATTGGCTTATTGCGGAGTTCCATACGCTCTGCATGACGGCAATTTGGACACTTGTCGGGAAGCGGTAAATTGAAACGCTGGTAGAATCCAAATTCGTCAGGAATTATTTTAAATGCTGTTGTGCAGTTCTTTTTCTCGTCGCCATGGTTTATACATTCTACGATTTCATTTGTAATTGTTTCTGGGGCTTCAGCAATTGTGTCTGGAATATTTTCTGCTAAAATTGTCGGCTTGTAATCTCTTTTTGCGCGTGTATACCATTGGAATCCCTTCGACTTCGCTTCCACTTCGCTCAGAGCAAAGACTTCTTGCGCTGTTGTTTCATTATAAGCAAATGGTGAAAGCTCGCTTGGAAAAAATTCACCATATTTATACACAAGCCCTTGTGTATCTACGTAAGGATTACTTTCCATTTCGGCCAGAATTTGTGTGCGCAGTTTATAATATTCTTCTTCAGTATACTCTTTGTTTAAAATACAAAATTCTTTTTTACGCATACCAATACAACCGAGCATATCGTGGCTCGTCATAACTTGCATGCAATAATCAATCTCTGTGTTTTCATTTGGTACAAACCAAGAGAATCGTACATTTGATCCACCGTTACCTCCTTGGAGTACCTCATAATGACGTTCTATATTATTGCCAAACTGTGTGATATCGTAAGTATCTTTTGTATTCGGGGCAACAAGATATTGGCAATACTTCACATTCCAACCTTCATGCACAATCCATGAATGGTGTGTGTTGCGCGAATTATAAATATAATCGCCACTTACATCTTGGACTTGCTTTTTATGCATATATTTATGAATTCCCTTTTTCCAGAATTCATGAGCTTGCTTTTTCAACTCGCCGATATTTTTGCGAGAATTTATTCCCAATTCCTCAAGCTTGGCCAAATAATTTGCTTTATTCCCCATCTGTTCATTAAATATACAATAGCTCTGCTTGCGCAAATTTACACATCCAAAACAATCCGTACATCCATTACAATCTCGAGAGAACCATATGTCTGATGAGCTTTCACAGTCAATAGAATAAAATGCTCGATAACAGTTCTGCACATTTACGCATTCGTAACACATTTCAGATTTATCAACCAAGTTTGTATCTACACAATTACGTGATGTCTCTACTTCGCATCCATACATACAATCCTCATCAAAATCAGAATCAAACATCATATAGCAATTACGCAAATCGAGCGCCATATTGTTGTACGGTGAATTGACCATACGTGATTCATCCACAATAAAATTTGCAACAAAAGGCACATCACGCATCAATTCTTTGTACTGTGTAAAAAATGGTTTGGATGGATCGTAATCTTTACCAAATTTGGTCGGGTCCCAACCATCACTCCACCAACACTTTTGACAAACAACTTTTATGGTACCCTCTGGCCGATAAATCGAAATCACATCCTTTTTGCACATCTCGCAAGTCCTCTTATACAAAGTCCGATCATTTCGAAATGTCAGTCGGCGCTGAAATCGACATGTAGGGCAAAAAGTCGGTAGAGGTACCTTAACCATCGCATAGAAATTCTTATCTGTTTCTTCGATGGTGAAACTATTTTTACATTTTACACAGTTTCTTGTTTCCATATATTTTATACTTAATTAATTATAACACTTATTAATAATTCTTATTTCAATGGATTAGAAAGAGAGCTTCTTTCTTGTGATGATGGGACTCGTCTTATAAATCGACACTTAGGGCAATAATGAGCCAAGTGGCTATCTATAGATCGATAAAATTCAAAATCATGCAATCGTATGCCAAATTCTTGGTTACATGTTTTACAAACTATGTTTATATATTTTTCTTTATTCATATAGTTTTTTATGTTATTAACTCACTATTAATCCACAAACTACAATTTATGAACTAAAGAGTGAGACCGATAAACGAATCAGTCTCTAAAGAACACCTCAAACTTTCTTGCATTTATTATCTCACCATTTGACTTTTCTGTCATATATGTCGTCAATATATAGAAATTTGGACATTTGACCTTATTTTATATATAATAAATGTTGTCGGAATTCTCGACATTTTATGCAAAAAGACCAGAAAATATTCAATTCACTCATAGAATTTGGACTTCAAGAGAATGGAGCGGCTGTATATTTAGCCTCACTTTCACTCGGAGCAACGACAATTCTTAAGCTTTCAAAATATTCGGATATCAAGCGCACAACAGTATATGAGGTGGTAGATGCCCTTGAAAAGAAAGGTCTTATGAAAAAAGAGATCCACGGATTCAAAACTCTATATGCTCCCGAGCATCCAGAACGCCTAGAGAATACCCTTGAGTCCAAACGCACCATTTTATCCAAACTATTGCCAGAATTGGAGGGTAAATACCATTTAAAAGGTACAGAGAGCTCGATCAAGTACTACGAGGGGCTAACTGCGATCAAAAATTTGTATGATGATATTCTGAAAGATTTGAAACCTCGCGATTTCTACTACGCAGTTTCCAACACAGCCGAATGGCAAGACATCGGTGACGATTATTTTATGAAAAATCATGTTGAAAAGCGTGTTAACTTGGGTTTGAAGATTAATCTCCTCTTTGTCGATTCCCCAGTGGCCCAAAAACGCAAACAATTTGAACGCAATTACAATGAGGAAATCCGATTACTGCCAAAAGATTCCAATATTCATGTTGATATGGTTATCACACCTCACAAATTGGTAATTTTCCAACTTATCGAGCCTATGGCAGCTCTAGTAGTAGAAAATCAAAGCATGATTACTGTCCAAAAAGAGCTTTTTGAAATACTGTGGAACAAAACTGAATAAAAATCACAAAACAAAAAGTCCTTTTGTCAATCTTTTATCTGTAATTTATGGGCTTGCAGGAAAAAATCCTTGGTATATAATGATATTACTCCTGTTTATCAGGGATCGTTTGCAAACGGTCGAAAATTATTTAGCTAATCTTGATAATTAAAATTATCAGAATCTAAAATATGAATAAACAAGCATTAGTAGAATTGGTTCATGGTAAGCTTGGCGGTACAAAAGTACAAGCCGAAGAAATTGTGAACGGTATGTTTGATGCTATCGTTTCTACTTTGAGTAAAGGTGGAGAAGTATCAATC
This sequence comes from Candidatus Nomurabacteria bacterium, assembly GCA_020846955.1. Lineage (GTDB taxonomy): Bacteria > Patescibacteriota > Minisyncoccia > Phycocordibacterales > UBA9973 > UBA8515. The sequence goes on along the minus strand of JADLCZ010000018.1, from coordinate 1,827 downwards.
GCAGGTCTTGGAATTTTCTCTGTTAAGGCACGCGCAGCTCGTATGGCTCGCAACCCAAAGACTGGAGAAGCTGTAAAAGTCGCAGCAACAAAGGTTCCAAAGTTCCGCGCAGCAAAAGCACTTAAAGACGCTGTTAAATAAATATTGTTCTCTCGGGTATTCGAGAAACAATATAGTATTAAAAAATCACCCCTTCTCTATCACGGGTGATTTTTTAATTGTTTTTTATCAAAAATATGCTAATATAAGAGGATTGTTGAATTTTCGGGGTGTAGTACACCGGTAGTATACGCGGTTTGGGACCGTGAGAACAGGGTTCGATTCCCTGCACCCCGACAATCGAAAAATTTTGTTTTCGAGTTATAATATAAAAATGCGGGATTAGTTTAGTGGTAGAACTACAGTTTTCCAAACTGTTGGCAAGAGTTCGATTCTCTTATCCCGCACAAATAAAAATACTATTCAGTAATATTAATCGGAATCGAAATTGTTTTTGAGGGTTTTTCTCCTGAGGGATTTTCCTCGTCAATTACTATTGTTGCGGGACCAGTGTAATTATTCAAAATATTTAAATGGGTAGAATAATTTACTGCTTTTTCTATCATCCACTCCTCAGTCGTTGTGAGTGGTGTAGGCTTGGTAATATCATTCCCATCCATATCTTTTACATACACAACACCAATTTGCGCCTCAAAAGCTGTCCAGGAGCAACCAATTGCTTCTCGGTTTGTATTATCAAGAGTAGCCACAATGTCTATACCGGTACTGATAGTAATATTCTCCCCTTCTATTGGACTCTTTATACTCAAACCACAATTAAAAATTGGATCTTCTTCATCAAGATTTGCATATTTATCCACAAAATTGTTTTCTATGTTATTTCTATAATTTATACCAAAAAGTAAAAACCCTACAATAAACAGAAAAAGGATTAATAAAATTGCATATATACTCTTTTGTTTGCTTGAATTCATTAATTAAGTATAACATTTTCTACGACTTTCACCCGAGCGAGCCTTTTATTCATATCAAGGTAAATAATCAAAAGGTCGAATTGCCATGGTGTATTCCCTATTCTATTATGAATTAAATAAGTCCCCACAGTTCGCGACAAGCGCCTCATTTTCCAAGGGTGCATATTTTCTTCTGGCCTAAATGTTGCATGCCTGCCCGCCAATTCAGTGGCAGATGTAACACTCTCTGTTAATTCGTTCATATTATCTAAATCTCGCGAAACAGATTTCACTTCAACAAAATACAACTTCCCTTCTTTTGTTGCAATAATATCAATTTCCCCCCATTTCTTTGTATAATTCCGTTCTTTTACCAAAAACCCATGTTTTTCAAGGTATTTACAAGCAACATCCTCCCCTAATTCTCCTATTTTTTGATTTTTTGAAGTAAAATTCTTCATTTTGTTGAATTTTCTTATACTTTTTCCTTATACTTATACTTTTATGTTACACATGTAACACTCAAAATGTGCCACGTGAAACCTTTTGCTATTTATTAGACATAAAATTTGTTTCCTAATGTGTCTTTCATTATTTAACCTTATTTTATATGAGGATAAATTCAAATTCTACTATTATTCAATTTCATAACCATTGTATAGGAGTTCTGTCTTATACCCAATACACACAGACTTATCCACATATTTCTTTATTTTAAAGGGTTTTTTATTACCTAAAACGGACATTAAAGACATTTAGTTTTTTATTTGTGCGGGTACGGAGAATCGAACTCCGATCTCGTCTTTGGCAAAGACGTATTTTACCACTAAATTATACCCGCATCAAGCTGAACTTTGCACAACTCGATCCATTT
>JADLCZ010000017.1 GCA_020846955.1 Candidatus Nomurabacteria bacterium | reverse complement strand
TGTAGCAGAAATATGATTCTTGATATTTTTGTATCCTGCATTTTTAAATTGCTCGATAACACTTTTGAATGTATCAATTTGCTTTTGTGCGTGAGAAAAGTTTATTGTATCTTCAATATTCGCAAAGTGAGAATATACACCATCCACTTTTATGTATTTCATCTTTTTAATTTCGGAGACAAATTTCTGTGCTTGAGTTGGCATTATGCCTTCACGACCTAAAAGTGAATCTACTGCAATATGCACTTTTTGTTTGATACCTAGTTTTTGTGCTTGAGTATTTATCAACAAAGCATGATGCAAATCAAATACTGACATAGCACACCCAAGCTTCATAGCTGTATCGAAGTCGGACTTCGATATGTAACCCAAAACTAGGATTGGCTTCTTTGTGACTGCTCGCACTCTAGCCAATTCCTCTACGCTATTCACTTGAAAGTAATCTACATATGAATTCAATACCTTTGCCACCTCTATATCACCATGTCCATAAGCATTGGATTTGATTACTGCAGAAATTTTTGTCTTTTCATCTATCACCCGTCGAAATTGCTTGATATTGTGTACCAAGTTCCCTTTTGAAATTTCGATATATGAAAGAGGTTTATGCTTAAAAGTCATATGAGTACAATTTTAGCATTAAAATAGCAAAAATAAAAAGCCGTATATAATACCGGCTCTCTATTTATTTAATTAAAATGACTTTGGAATTTTCATACCTATTTCCCAATTATGGCTTTCAGCGAAAGAAAACCCCTTCATGGCAAACTCAACGAACCTTTGATCCCCATAGCCAGAACTACCAATAGTAGCAGATTGTTCCTCTTCCAAAAGATTAGTTAAGTCTTTTTCAAAAACATATTTTCTTTTATTAATTTTAAGAGAAGTTGTCTTACAATTACCAAAATTATCAATATGCCAAATTTTGTTTTTAACATCAACAACTTTAGGCTCGAAGATCTGACAATCCAAATTACCAAAAAGAATCATTTTTGCCACCTTTGGAATAATCAAACCGCTTCTGAATTGCGTTGTTGGCATTCCAGGAATTTTTTCGCATTCGATTTTGCGAACAACACCTAAAGGCAATGAAACAAGCTTAAACATACTCCAAATTTCTGGCTCGTCGCTTGCGATAACAAGTGTTTTGTCAATAAAGAAATAGCCAAATGGTCTTCCATTTAGATAACCCTCTTTTCGATCTTTGTCCCGCCTTGGTGCGTAATTTACGAAAACAATAGCAGGATCACCCTTATGAAGATCAATTGGGCGAAGAGCGAAGCCACCAGCCTGTAAAGGATGAGTGATTCCGTAGCATTTCACATTTGCAATAGGAAATTCGTGTGCAAATGAAGCATCGTAGCACAGTTGTGCTTCAGGATCAGCGCAATCGCTGATTACATAGATTGGAATTTGTTTTTCTGACATTTTGTATAGATTTAAGAGTTAAATTCATTTTAATTTTATTCAGTTTTTAAAGAACCAAAAAAGAGCCCATCAGGGGCTCTTTTTTGAGTTTCTTTATTTTAGAAAGAAGCGCAAAAAGCAGTCCCTAATGGGATCTGCATCATCATATTGTTGATATTTTTGTGCTTAAAATTCATATATTAATTAAAGCATATTAAATTATATAATGCAATAAATTAATACCCTTTATTTTTTATAAGTTTTTCTAAGAATTGTGTTGGGTACATTGGAGGTTTCTCGGCCAAAGCTTGATGGTAGATCACAGTCGATGGTGTAAGGCCTGGGAGGTTATTGACTTCGATTACAATAATATTGCCAGTCTTAATCTCGACAAAGACATCTATACGCGCATATCCACGAATACCAATTTTCTTTGCAACTTTTTCTACTAGAGTTTTTACTCGTTTCAGATTTTTCTCGGAAATTATTTCTTGTGGTGGTGGAGTAATGTTGACCCCTGTTCCTCCTTGGAATTTCTCCTCCACAGAAAGGATTGCCGACTCAGCCACAGTAATACTTGGAGAAAGTGATTTTATTTTACCTTTATCTTCTAGTACTCCGACTGTCATTTCTACATATCCACTTATGTATTTATGAACTAATTTCGTACCATTTACACCTATTACATCTGTCTCGATACACTTCTCTAAAAGAATTTTATTCATTTTTACATTTGGCATTTCTATAATTCTATTTTGATTTGTGAATGTATGTGGTGGAATAGCAAAATCACCTTTTTTTGCAATTTGTAAATATTTAGCAAACTCGGAGGCATTATGCAATCGCACAATCCCAGATGAGCATCCGTCCCCAATTGGCTTGACGATTATATTTATACTACCAAGGTCCTTTACCAATTCGCCCCATAATTTTTTAGTATCTTTTATTTCATTTATTGAATATATTTTCCTTGGTGCAATATATATCCCTTGATCTTCTAAGCCTAACAATTTCTCACCTGTTTCGTATTTATCCATACAAATTTTACTTACTTTCGAAGATGAACCATTGTATTTAACTTTATTATCTTCAAAAATTTTCTGCAAAGTTCCATCCTCACCTTCACCACCATGTAATGCAAGGAAAACAAATTTTGATTTTTTAACAAATTCAGTAAAAAAAATTTTCTTTGGTAATGTATTTGCCAATGTGATATCACCTTTCTCGAGACCCAAACGAATTATAATTTTGGAGCATAATTCTTTTAATTTTTGATTTATTTTGACAGCATTTTTGCAATTATCTACTATCTCCTCTACTGTATGGTTGAGAGTGTATGCATAAGGCAATTGCCAAACATTTTTATCCATATCAAATAAATATGGTTCAGGATTGTATATTTCGGACTTTCTTAATTTATGCCATACATTTGTCCCACTCATAAGCGATACTTGCCTTTCAGATGTTTGCCCTCCGAATAACACAGCCACATCCTTCTTTTTCTTTGCAACCTTCTCTTTCATTTCTGGATAGAAAATATTGTAACGATTGCATGCATTGCGAACTATATAATGCAAAATATCTTTGTGGGTAAAGCCGACAAAAGCTGATTGCTGAAAGAGGAAACTATTTTGCTCCATACCCGAAATAGGATTGAAGTCTGAAAACCAAATTTTGCCATTTGGTAAAATCCATCCATCAAAACGGGCAAAATCTCGCATTCCGAGTAGTGCAAACAACTGCTCAGACTCTGTTTTGATTTTGTAAATTGTATCGTCGGAAAATCTTGGTGGATAGTGCCAGCGAACTTTATTTGTGGGTAAATATTTCTTTCTATAATCAAAAATCTGATTTTTTGTATAATCAAGCTCTATCTCTGTTGGCAAGAGCGACACAGGCATACCGAAACGATTCTGTAATATAATCACTGTAAATTCCACCCCCTTTGCAAATTGCTCTATCACTACTCTCTTGTCTACCCTTTTATCAAAAAGCATTTTGGTGATTTTCAAGGCGTCCTTGGCATTTGATACAGAGTGGACTCCAATACTAGATCCACCAGTTGCCGGCTTTACAATCGTGCGCTTGATTTTATGCTCTTTAAAAAATTGATTAATTTTTTTCTCATAATCTTTCTCATCTTCCTCTATTGCCATCGATGGCAAAACAAAGAATCCATTACTTTTTATATATTCATTTGCTTTGTATTTATCAAAGGCAAGTTGGCAACCAAGTGAAGGTGAACCCACAAATGGGATATTATTTTTCTCTAATACACTTTGTATTCCTCCATCCTCTCCGAATTCTCCGTGCATTGCCGGGAAAACTAGATCAACTTTTTTGAGAGTTTGTACCAATTCAACCTCTGTCAAAGCGACAGCATTCGTCTGCAATTTGAAATCAAAGTCTGATGGAGTATTGGAATATAGTTGTGTAGTAGAAATCTGGTAAGCATTCTTTAGGTGGTCGAAATATATAGGCATTATGTCTATATTTTCGCTACCTAGATGGTCCATCACGCTCCGTGCCGAGTTTATAGATATACCACGCTCAAGCGACGGCCCTCCACAAATTACCGCAATTTTAAGTCTTTTCTTCACTTCTTTCATAAACCCTATTCTAGCATTATTTTTAATATTGAAAAAATCTACAAAATAAGGTATACTCACTTTGTTAATTTAATTAACAAATGCGTCGGTGGTAGAGTGGTCAATTACAACAGACTGTAAATCTGTCGCCTTCGGGCTACGAAGGTTCAAATCCTTCCCGACGCACAATCTAAAATAATAAAAATCCCCTAAGAATTACTTAGGGGATTTTTATTATTTCGCGTAAGGGCTTGGTTTAGCCATTTTTATTGGAGAGTTTATTTTATTTTTCTTCATTTCTATTGAGAGCTCACCATTTTTCATTGTGGCATAGACTGCATCCCCTTTCTTGACACCTTTACCTATAATGAAACTTGCTACAGGATTAAGAATTTTGTCTTGAATCAATCGGCCGAGTGGTCGCGCACCATAGTGCGGATTGTAGCCCTCCTTTGCCAAGTAATCGAGCGCTTCATCTGAAATATCCAATACAATATCTTTCGCAAGTAATCGATCACGAATAACTTGAATCTTGATATCGACAATTTTTCTTATTACTTCCGGTGCCAATACATCAAATACGATTGTCTCATCCAAGCGATTGAGAAATTCTGGGCGGAAATGATCTTTGAGGCTAGCGAGGACTTTCTCTTTCGTAGCTTTGTAATCATCGGCTGTTGTATTGTTGGTAAATCCGATTGTTTCCATCTTCTCGATAAATTGTGAGCCTATGTTGGAAGTCATAATGATTATAGAATTTTTGAAGTTCACTGTACGGCCCTTGGCATC
>JADLCZ010000016.1 GCA_020846955.1 Candidatus Nomurabacteria bacterium | reverse complement strand
TTCTTTGCTATGTCTATGATTACACCTATGTATTCGATACTCGATAGTATCAATTAATTTTGTTATAATATAAATATGCAAAATCAGACAAAAGGTAACACTATGATAGAAGTGATAATAGTAATTGGAATCGTTGTCCTTTTATTGGCAGTTATCTCACCTGTTATATCTAGTTTCAGAGAAAAACAAATTCTAAAAAATACAGCAGAAGAAGTAAAAGTTCTGTTGGACGAGGCACGAATAAATTCTGTTTCTTCAAAAGATAGTAATTTTTATAGTGTTCGCTTCCAAGCAGATCGCGTTGTATTTTTTAAAGGCAATCCACCAGTTAATCTATCCGACCCCGAAACAAAAACTGTCACTTTTGATTCAAGAATCAATATAATACCGGCAAATGTAGTTTTGCAAGGTAGTGGCACAGATGTTGTGTTTGATAGACTCACTGGTAATACATCTACTTATGGTACAATTACACTAGAGCTTGTAAGTAGTCCATCAACAAGAAAAATTATAACAGTTAATGCTTTGGGTGTGGTTAGTATTAATTAATGAAATACTTAAAAAATAAAAATTTACTTGGTTTTGCTTTGGTGGAGATAATGATATGCTGTGCTATTTTATCTGCTGTAACCATATCATTGCTTTCATATGCACAAAAAGGATTAGAATTATCCAATCTTTCGCTTCGGCAAACACAAGCAATCTATTTATTAGAAGAAGGGGCTGAAGCTATTAAAACTTTTCGTGACGACAACTGGACTAATATTTCGAGCCTAAATCTTGATACAAATTATTATTTTACTTACGATACATCGAGCGGGGTATGGTCACTCAGCCAAACTCCAAGTACTATAAATGGTATCTTTACCCGTACTGTTGTAATTAGTGCCGTGGAACGTGATAGCAATGATGATATTGTAACAAGCGGTGGGACAAATGATACTGATGCAAGGAAAGTGACCATAACTGTGACATGGATGTCTGCAGAAGGGGTTTCGACATCAAAGGTTATTACATTTTATGTTTTTAATATTTTTACTTAAATGAAATACATAAATTTAAAATCTGGGTATTCAATAATTGAAATTATTATTTATATAGCAGTTTTTGCTACTGTTGCAGTAGTTGTCGGCAACATATTTATGGCTCTTATTTCATCTTTTAATCAAACTCGTACAAATCACAATATATTACAAAATGGTAATACTGTACTCGAAAGAATGTCTCGAGAAATTCATAAAGCAAATAACATACGTACAGCTACAAGCACTTTTGGGTCATCCCCAGGGGTTCTCGATCTAGATAGTATTGATGAAAGTAATAACCCAAGAACTGTAAAATTCAATGTTGGTAATGGGGCACTAAACTTATATTATAATAATACATTGGTTGGTAATTTATTGTCACCAAATATCAAAGTTATATCATTAATTTTTTATAAAACTACAACAACAAATGGCCCATCAATAAAAATGGAGATAACCTTGCAAGATACAAATGATAAAACAGGGTTAACAGAGAAATTTTATAATGTTGCAACTTTATCAAAATGAAAAATGTAAATTTAAAATCTGGATACTCAATTATAGAAATCATCATTTATGTTGCTGTATTTGCTATTATTAGCATTATAGTTGCAAATGCTTTTGTTGTATTGCTTTCATTCTTTAACCAAAGTCGTACGAATCACGATTTATTGCAAAATGGTAATACTGCACTTGAGAGGATGTCTCACGAAATCCGTATTGCATCTGCAGTAAAAGGGACAAGCGTATTCAATACTTCACCTGGAACTTTAGAGCTCGACAGTTTAGATAGTGGTGGAACTGCTCAGGTTATTAAGTTTAGTGTTTCCAATGGAGCATTAAATATATCAAAAGATGGAACAGTAATAGATAATCTTTTAGGGGATAATATTAAAGTTACATCTTTGATATTCCGTAATGTTGATACAACCAATAGCAAGGTTGTAAAAATAGAGATGACATTACAAGATTCTCGAGACAAAACAGCCTCAAACGAAAATTTTTATAATATAGTTGTTTTACCAAAAGAGGTTTCTGGGTCAGGAAGTAGCTCAAGTTCGAGCTCTACATCAACAGTGACTTTACCTTACTCAGGTTTTCACTCAGGAACAGGAGGAGCTCTAATCTTTCCTGACAATAATGGACTAGGATCTATTGGTGTAGTTGGAGATATTCACTCAGTGGGTTCGATAAAATTGTATGGCGGGACAGCCAATATTACAGGCTCTCTTTTTTCAGGAGGAAGTAGTGGTTCAATAGCTTTTTATGATGCATATAATCATGGTTCAGGTTATTTAGTCAGTGGAAATTCTACTGCAAATACTGTAGAGAATAATATAGCAACTGGGACAATTTATTGCCAAAGTGGCACAGGTAATAATAAATCCTGTGATACTAGCCAACCTAGTCCCGTTGTAACAGATATCCCAGATTGGAGTACAAATATAGCAGCCTGGAAAGCTGAGGCTGAGGCCGGAGGAACTTGCCAATCTGGAGTTGCAGAGATCGGCCCATGCAAATCAACTGCGAGTCAATTTTATCTTTATCAAAATGTTACAACAATCAATGGTCCAGTATGGGTAACAGGAGAATTAAATATTATTCAAATAGCACAAAAAGTTAAACTACCTGCATCATATGGAAGTCGTGACGGTGTTATTATAGCGGATGATTATGTAAATATTGGAGGGTGGGGTGGAAATCCAGCGGTAGTCTTTGAAGGTTCAGGTGCAGCAGATAGTAATATTTTAATAGTAGCTACAAAAACTCCTGCAACGTATTTTAAAGCTATACAGTTAGGTAACGTTACAGGAAATGTTGTATTTTATGCACCAAATGGTGGAATTTATGTTGCTGGTCCAAATATAAATGTAAAAGGAATAATTGCCAAAAGTCTCCAAATTGGATCTAACGGCCTCTCAACTATTCAAGCTGCTATTAGTAATACGACCTTAAAGTTCGACCAAGCTACATTTTCAGTAACACCATAAATAAATTAAATGAAAAAAATAAATTTACAAAAATTAAATATAAAGAAAAATTACGGCGCAGCGATGATGATATTCACACTTTTTGTATTTTTTATAAGTATGACTATTATTGCTGGTATTTCTCGTCCTGTTATTCGAGAATATGTATTAGGGAATAATATTCTTGATTCTAAGCAAGCATATTTTCTAGCTAATTCAGCTACGGAGGATGTTTTATATCGTATAAACAAAAGTAAACAGCTTGGATCAAGTGTTAATCTTGTGTTAGGTACTACGACAGTTACTACTACAGTTACAACTCTAGCAAATGGCAATAAAGAAATCCTTGCGTCAGCTGATAATGCTGGATATCAACGCAAAATTAATCTTACAGTTCAAAAAGGGGTAGGAACATCATTTTATTATGGTATGCAGTCAGGGACTGGTGGAATTACGCTTAATAATTCGTCTCAAATTATTGGGAATGTTTATTCAAATGGGCCAATTACTGGGACAGGGTCTATCACTGGAACTGCAGTGTCTGCGAATGGTCAATCTGCAACAGTTGATCAGACTAATGGTAGTGGCGCCCCAGCTAGTGATAATATTTTTGGAAATACCACAAATACAAAAACAATTGCACAGAGTTTCCAGCTCACTAATACAAACATTCTAAGTAGTGCACAAATTTATATAAAAAAAGTTGGAAGCCCTGCTGATGCAACAGTTACAATCAGGACAGATAGTAGTGGTAAGCCCTCGAGCACTATCAAGGCAACAGGTACACTTTCTACAAACTTAGTATCTACAAATTATGGTTGGGTCAATATCAATTTTACATCAAATCCATCTTTAACATCAGCAACTACTTATTGGCTAACAGTAGATGGCGCTTCTGCTAGTGGATCAAATTATTATATTATTGGAGGAAATGTTAACTATGGTAATGGAACAGCAAAAATCGGGAAGCTTAGCCCAAGTACTTGGACACAAATTGGAGTTAATACGGACTTATTTTTCTCTATTTCAACAGGTGGAGCATATGGATCAATTAATGGTGTAACAGTAGGTACTGCAGGGGTAGGTAACGCAGAAGCTCATAGTGTAACTAATTCTACAGTTGCAGGTACGATTTATTGTCAGACTGGTAGCTCCAACAACAAAGCTTGTGACACTTCACATTTAGATCCTGTGTCTGCCAACTTTCCTGTTTCCGATCAGAATATTACAGACTGGAAAGATGATGCACTGCTCGGAGGGACATCTCCCGCAATAAGTTTAAGTGGGTCATCGACTCAATCAATAGGCCCAAAGAAGATTACTGGTAATGTTACATTGTCTAGCAACGCAGTACTGACTGTTACTGGAGTATTGTGGATAACAGGTAATTTGAGTATTTCCAATAATAGTATTATGAAATTAGACCCTTCTTTTGGGGCTGCTGGAGGTGTGGTAATTGTTGATGGGACAGTATCTACTGCCAATAGTGCTACATTTCTTGGATCAGGAACTACTGGCAGTTATATGATGGTGGTTTCTACAAACACTGGAAGTAGTGCTATAAGTATTTCCAACACAGCTGGGTCTATTATCTTGATAGCACCATATGGAGGTGTAGTTCTAAGTAATAGTGCTGGTGCCAACCAAGTAACTGCTAAAACTATAACTCTTAGTAACTCAGCTACTATTACATACAATTCTGGGCTTACAAGCTCTAGTTTCTCTACCGGTCCATCGGGAGCCTGGACTGTAAAATCTTGGAAAGAGACACAGTAATTTGTGATATAATAGAATAATGAAGAAAATTGTTATAGGTAATTGGAAGATGAACCCTGCAACTATCAAAGAGGCAGAGGTTTTGTTTAAAGGTATTACAAAAAACCAAAAAGATTTTAAAAATATTGATGTAGCTATCTGTGCTCCTTATATATATCTACCAAATTTATTAAAGATTAAATCAAGAAAAGTTGCTGTTGGTGCAGAGGATGCATATTACGAAGAGGTTGGTGCATATACAGGTAATGTTTCTGCAAAGATGCTTTCCGTTTTGAAAGTGAAATATTGTATCGTTGGCCATTCTGAAAGGCGTGCAATGGGCGAGACTGATGAAATGTGTAATAAAAAAATAAATGCACTTTTGAAAGTAGGTATTACTCCTGTATTGTGTGTAGGGGAGAAAACTCGCGATGAGAGTCATGAATATTTAAATATTGTAAAAAAGCAGATAGAAAATAGCTTGCAGGGTGTTTCTAAAAATGCACTCTCAAAAATTATAATTGCTTATGAGCCAGTATGGGCAATAGGATCCAATGCTGTTCGAGAAGTTGAGACATTTGAATGCCAAGAGATGATTTTGTATATAAAAAAAGTTATTGCCACCATCTCAAGTCCGAGCATTGCGCATAGTGTAAGAGTTATCTATGGTGGCTCAGTTCATCCTCAAAATTCTTTGGAATTAATTACAAATGGTGGGGTAGATGGATTTCTGGTTGGAAGAGATAGTTTGGATGTAAAAAAGTTTTTAAATATTATTAAAAATGGAGGTGTAAAATAAATTTATGAAAAGCATAAAAGAACTAACAAATCTAAAAGGAAAAAGGGTAATACTCCGTACCGATTACAATGTTCCACTTGATGGTGATAGGGTTGAAGATGATTCACGGATTAAAAAATCTCTACCAACAATCAATCTTCTGCGTAAATTGGGTGCAAAGATTATAATAATCAGTCACTCGGGTCGTGATCCAAAAAACTCTCTTTTGCCAATGGCAAAAGTTCTCAAGCATTCTATCCCTGTAACTTTTATTACAAGTGTTTTGGGTGCACAAGTCGATGATGCAATAGAGAAGATGAAAAATGGGGATGTGATAATGCTCGAAAATTTGCGCAGTGTGGCTGGTGAAGACAAGAATGACCCATCTTTTGCCCGAGGCCTTTCTAAGCATGGTGATATATATGTTAATGAGGCTTTCCCAGTATCGCACCGAGCGAGTGCTTCGATTGTAGGGATACCAAAATTTTTGCCAAGCTATGCAGGATTGCAAATGGAGCTTGAGGTCAAAGAGCTTTCTCGCGCACTTGTACCAGAGCATCCATTCCTAGTAATTTTTGGTGGAGCAAAAGCTGAGACAAAAATTCCTTTAATTAAAAGATATCTCAAAGACGCAGACAATGTCTTTGTTGGCGGTGCACTTGTAAATAATTTCTATAAAGCCAAAGGGTTGGAGGTTGGGAAATCAGTGGTAGATAACGATGCCAAGATCCCGAAATCATTTCTTAATCACAAGAAATTAATTTTGCCAGATATGGTAGTGGTATCTCGAAGTCGTAATGTTGCTATAAAAGTAGAAGATGTTGGACCAAATAATCAAATCCTTGATGTTGGAATTCCAAGCATCAATCGCCTCGCACCGCTAATTCACAAGGCTAAATTAATTCTTTGGAATGGCCCAATGGGCTGGTATGAAAATGATTATGTTGAAGCCACAGACGAGCTTGTAAAATTATTAATGAAAACAAAAGCTAAAGTAATAATTGGCGGAGGCGACACTGCAGTCTTTGTAGAAAAGAAAAAACTAGCGAAACATTTCACATTCGTCTCCTCCGGTGGCGGAGCAACCCTAGAATTCCTCTCCAAAGGCACCTTGCCAGGAATTAAAGCTTTGAAATAATATGCCGAAACCTAATGAGCTTTTGGAATTATTATTTACTAATCGGGGGATTGCCCCTGCGGATTTTGAGCGGTTTTTACATCCTAGTTATGAGGAACATATTTACGATCCTTTTTTGATGAAAGATATGGAGCGAGTTTGCGTGCGGATTTTTGAGGCCACCGAGGCAAAGGAGAAAATTGTTATTTATACCGATTACGATTGTGATGGCATTCCAGCAGCAGTAATCATGAATGATTTTTTCAAGAAAATTGGCTACACAAATTATCAAATTTATATTCCGGATCGCCACGATGAAGGCTATGGTTTGCACATCGATGCAATTGATCAGTTCATCGTTGATGGAGTGAATTTACTGATTACATTCGATCTTGGAATTACCGCAGTTGCCGAAACAGCGCTTGCTCAAGGTGCAGGGATTGATGTCATCATTACCGATCACCATTTACCACAAGAGAGCGTGCCCAAAGCCTATGCAATTATCAACCCCAAACAAGAAGGGTGCAAATATCCTGACAAAATGCTTTGTGGAGCGGGACTTGCTTTTAAGATTGTTCAAGCGTTGTGCAAAAAATATGGAGAATATTGGAATATTACAAAAGAGTGGGAGAAGTGGCTCCTTGATATGGCAGGTATTGCCACCCTTTCCGACCAGGTGCCACTCGTCGACGAGAACAGGGTGCTCGCATATTTCGGCTTGAAGGTTCTGCAGAAAAATCATCGAGTGGGATTACAACAATTTTGGAAAAAGGCAGGTGTTGACGCAACGAAGCTTGTCGAGGATGATGTGACATTTTCCTTGGCACCAAAGATTAATGCAGCTAGTCGCATGGATAGTCCAATGCGCGCTTTTGAATTGCTTGCTACGACCGAGATTGCTGAAGCTGGCGCACTGACTGATTATTTAATGAAGATAAATGAGAATCGTAAAGTAATTGTCGCACATATAATGAAAGAAGTGAAAGTTACACTAAGTAAAAGGGAAGAGAAGTCAGTAATAGTAATTGGTAATCCTAAATGGCGTGTGGGAGTACTTGGAATTATCGCTTCGAAAATTGTCGATGAATACAAGAA
>JADLCZ010000015.1 GCA_020846955.1 Candidatus Nomurabacteria bacterium | reverse complement strand
GGTGATATTAAAAGCTTCTCAATAATGAAAAAGCACTACAAAGCATATGTAAATGGCTTCCAAGGAGCGAAAGAATTGAGAGTAAAATTAATGGAAACAAATAACGCTCAAGAAGTAGAAACCATAATAAAAGACTTCCTAAAATAAATATCTGGAAGTCCGACTTCCAGATATTTTTAATTATTGATATAATAAAAATATGGCGATAAGAAAGGTAAAATTAGTAGAAGGGGAAATTTATCATATATATAATAGCGGAGTAGACAAGCGCGATATCTTTATAGATGATGAAGATAGAATTCGATTTATTCATGACCTATATGAATTTAATGATAAAAATCCTGCTCCTAATTTGAATGATTACTTGGTTAGAAGTAAAATAAAAAATCTGGAAGTCGGACTTCCAGATATGAAGAGAAAACCTAGGGAGGTGTTAGTGGAGATTTTGGCTTATTGTTTGATGGATAATCATTTTCATTTATTGGTGCGACAAGTTACAACAAATGGTGTGACGGAATTTATGCGGAAGATGGGGACTGGGTATACGAATTATTTTAATCAAAAATATGAGCGAAATGGAGCATTATTTCAAGGCAAATTTAAATCTGTGCATATAGAAAAAGATGCACATTTGATGTATATGCCGATTTATATACATTTTAATCCTCTTGATTTATCGTTCCCAGAATGGAGAAAGGGAAAAATAAAAGAACATAAAAAAGCTCTTGAATTTCTAGATTCATATCGTTGGAGCAGTTATATGGATTACACAGGACAGAAAAATTTCCCATCTTTGATTAAGAAAGATTTTATTTTGAAAAGATTGGGATCTGAAGAAAAATTTAAAAAAGAAGCAATCGGTTGGTTAAAGAATTTTGATGAATCTAATATTAAAGATGTGAGTTTGGAATAATAGTTAAGTCTGACTTCTCCAAATAAAATAAGAGGTGCTCCTAATGGAACACCCCTTACCGTCTTTTTCTTTTACTGTTTGTTTACAGCATCAAACACAGCCTTTTCGCTGTATTCTAAGCAGTAAAGGATGATGTCTTTCTTGGCGTTGTGGATTGCTTTTGCGTTGGCAACTACATCTGCTCCAGACATCTGGCCTATCATGCCGGCACCCATAAGTACAACTGCGATAGGCTCATCTGTGTCAATTTTTTCAAGACAAGAAGTAATTGCTTTCGGTGCATCACCCCATCCTTTTTTCAAGGAATGACATACCAGTCCGTGAAAGGTTTTTTCACCAGCTTTGATACTGATTACTTCACCTAATTCTTTTTCACCTGTACTGGCAAGTTCAGGTGCAAATCTTAAGGAAACTTGTCCAGCAAAACCTGCATCATTGAAACCTTCTGTGTTTATTGCAAATGCAATGTGGCGGTGAGGAGTCTTAAAAACATCCTCGTTTTTTACGTTTTTTATCATCTCTTTTGAATTTTGCGCCAATTATATATATATATATATTCCTTTTTTGTCAAGGGCTTGTAATTCTTGATTAAAAATTCTGATTTTTGTATGTGGAAAAGTTTTTGGACAATTTGAACGTTGTGCTATAATGACCCTTAATGTATACAGACATGCAAAAGGCAACAATTCACACACAAAAGCAGTTTTTCTGCTCTACAGATTTCAGTTTTACTAATTTTATATATTCTATCCAGTCCCTATCTTGGGGCTTTTATTTTAGCCCAAATACTATATGACTACTATCGAAGGAATCATTGTGAATAACGAAGGGCAAACTCGAAAGCGAGTGGAAATTGACGATTCCGGAATTATTACAAAAGTTGCCGAGCCGACAGGCGAGGCAGATGTTGTATTTAAAGATGAATTGATTTTCCCTGGGTTTATTGATTTACATGTTCATGCTCGCGAAGATCAGAGTGGCACACAAACATATAAAGAAGATTTCAAGACGGCAGGCGAGGCAAGTATCAATGGTGGCGTGGTCGTATTTGCTGAAATGCCCAACAATCCAATTCCACCAGTTGATGATGCGAGTTACAACGCGAAAAAAGAATTAACCAAAAAATCAGATATAGAAATAATCCTCTACGCAGGAATTGGTTCATCAACAAATCCACTTAATCAAAATGTTCCATACAAAGTTTTTATGGGTCAGTCCATCGGTGATTTATTTTTCTCAACTCGTGAATCTTTAGAAACAGCTCTCGCAAAATATCAGGGCAAGAATATCAGTTTCCACTGTGAGGATCCAAAGACTCTAAATGAATGTTGCGATGCAGATACGCACGAACACAAGCGCCCACCGCGGGCCGAGATTTTGGCAGTAGATTATGCACTTGAGTTGATAGAAAAATTCAATTTGAAAGGCCGAATCTGTCATTGCTCCACAATGGAAGGGGTGATGAAAGTGATTGAGGCAAAAAAGCGTGGGTTAAATGTAACAGTAGAAGTAACTCCACACCATTTATATTTCGATGAGAGTATGTTTACCGATAGCAATCACACCCTATTCCAAGTCAATCCACCAATTAGGCAAACACGAGAGAATAGATTGTATTTAATACAAGCGCTCAAGAATGGAGATATTGATTGCCTTGGTACCGATCATGCACCGCACACGATAGAGGAGAAAGAAAAAGGTATGTCAGGGCTGACACATTTGGATACATATGGTTCATTTGTCACATGGCTTGCACACGAACATCAGTTTGCACCTGCAGAAATTGCACGAGCCTGCTCAGAAAATCCTGCAAAATTTATAAACAAATTTACAGATAAAAAATACGGAGAAATAAAAGAAGGATTTGTGGGGTCGCTAACGGTAATAGATATGAATAAAAGTATAAAGATAGAAAGTGAAAATTTGAAAACAAAATGTAAGTGGTCCCCATTCCTCGGAGTAGAATTCCCAGGGAGTGTGGTCGCAACAATAATTAAAGGTATCCCGTATCAAAGCAAAGCTTGATACCGGACAAGAAATATATGCAAAATAAAAAAATCAAATTACAATTTAAAGATGGGAGTGTGTACGAGGGTACAAGCTTCGGCGCGGAACAAACTGTCGCAGGGGAAGTTGTCTTTGCAACCGGCATGGTAGGCTACCCCGAGGCAATTACAGATCCATCTTTTGCAGGGCAAATACTCGTGATGACATATCCGATTGTTGGTAACTATGGCGTGCCAGATAAAAGTAAATGGGAATCAGAGAAAATACAAATTACTGGATTGATAGTATCAACTTACAACCAAACTCCATCACATGCCACATCTAAACAAACTCTAGCAGAGTGGCTTAAGTCCGAAAATATTCCAGCACTCGAAATAAAAGATACTCGCGCACTTACTCAAAAGCTTCGCATTGAAGGTTCCAAGCTTGGCAAAATTGTTTTTGGAAAAGATAAAATAAATTTTACAGACCCAAATGAGCGTAATCTTGCAGCCGAAGTAAGTACAAAGACTATTAAAACTTACAATACAAAAGGCAAAAAGACAGTTGTAGTTATAGATTGTGGTAATAAAGAAAATATAATAAAAAGATTGACTATACGAAATATGAAAGTAGTAGTTGTGCCATACGATACAGATGTAATGAAGCTCGATATTAAATTCGATGCAGTTCTTATATCCAATGGCCCAGGTGATCCACAAAAAGTTCAAATGACTATAAAAAATGTGAAGAAAATTATTTCCGCGAAAATTCCGACATTTGGAATCTGTTTGGGAAATCAAATTCTCACTTTGGCATGTGGAGGTACAACATACAAAATGAAATTTGGTCACCGTAGCCAGAATCAGCCGGTAGTTTTGGCTGGAACAAATAGTTGCTACCTCACAACACAAAATCACGGCTTTGCTGTAAAGAAAATTCCTAAGGATTTCAAAGTCTGGTTTACTAATGCCAATGACAATACAAATGAAGGTATCATTCACAAAACGCTTCCTATAATGAGTGTACAATTCCACCCCGAGGCAACGCCTGGGCCCAACGATACCGATTGGATTTTCGATTACTTCTTTAAAATAGCCAAAATATAATATGAAAAATAAAACATACAAAAAAATATTGGTTTTGGGATCTGGGGCTCTAAAGATTGGCGAAGCTGGGGAATTCGATTACTCTGGCAGTCAGGCTATTAAAGCTCTCAAAGAGGAAAAAATTCGAGTTATACTTATCAATCCAAACATCGCGACATATCAAACTTCTAAAGATTTAGCAGATGAAGTTTATTTTCTGCCAGTTAATGACTATTTCGTAGAGAAAGTAATTGCAAAGGAGCGTCCAGACGGCATCATGCTTTCTTTTGGTGGACAGACGGCGCTCAACTGTGGACTGATACTTGAATCCAAAGGTATTTTGAAAAAATATAAGGTTGATGTACTTGGTAGTCCTGTGGCATCGATCGAACTTACCGAAGATCGCCAACTTTTTGCCGATCATTTACGAAAACTTGGAGTATCTGTACCACCATCAGGAACTGCGACAAATTTCAAAGAAGCAGAAAAAATTGCAAATAAAATTGGTTACCCACTTATGGTCCGCGCGGCATTTGCGCTTGGGGGGCAAAAATCTGGTGTAGCTTATAACGATAAAGAACTCAAAGAAATTGTTGATGGAGCGCTTGCAATCTCCAACCAGGTACTGATAGAGAAATATTTGCATCATTTCAAGGAAATAGAATATGAAGTAGTGCGTGACAAATTCGATAACACGATTACAGTTTGTAATATGGAGAACTTTGATCCACTTGGAATTCACACAGGTGACTCAATCGTGATTGCACCATCTCAGACTCTCACCAATGATGAGTATCATGGCTTGCGCGATGTTAGTATCAAGATTGTAAAGAGTTTGAAAATTGTAGGGGAGTGTAATGTGCAGTACGCTCTTAATCCAAAGCCAAAAGATAATGGTGAGCCAGATTATTATGTAATCGAGGTTAATGCCCGACTTTCACGCTCATCAGCACTTGCAAGTAAAGCCACAGGGTATCCACTGGCATATGTGGCTGCGAAATTAGCACTTGGTAAAAGTTTGCTCGAAATCAAAAATAAAATTACAGAAGTTACACAAAGCTTCTTTGAGCCAGCGCTCGATTATGTGGTGGTCAAAATGCCTCGCTGGGACTTGATCAAATTCAAAGGTGCCGAGGAGCAAATTGGTAGTGCGATGAAATCAGTAGGAGAGGTAATGGCAATAGGCCGAACATTCGAAGAAGCACTTGGTAAAGCAGTGCGCATGCAATCAGGATCCGTAGAGAGTATTACAGATAATGGTTTTAAAGACAAAAAAGAAATTACAAAATATTTAACTACTCCAACTCCAAACAGACTTTTTGCAGTTGCAAGCTCAATGCAAAGTGGTATGAGTGTGGAGCAAGTTCATGAGATTACAGGTATAGACAATTGGTTCCTATACCGTTTAGAAAATATAATCAACACAGAAAAGCAAATAAATAAAAATACAAAATTTACTCACGATCTAATGTTGAACTACAAACAAGTTGGACTTTCAGATAAAAAGATTGGTCAATTGTGTGGCAAGACAGAATTCGAAATTCGGAAAATTCGCAAAAGCTTTAAAGTATTACCAAGTATTTTCCAAATCGATACACTCGCTGGGGAAATTCCTGCAAAGACGAATTATCTGTATCTGACATATCATGGCTCTCACAATGACGTAGCACCACTTGGGGCGAATGCTGTAGCTGTGCTTGGTTCGGGGCCATATCATATAGGATCATCAGTAGAATTCGACTGGTCATCTGTAAATGCGGCTTTAGCACTCAAGAAACATAAAAAGCAATCAATAATTGTAAACTGCAACCCAGAAACAGTTTCCACAGATTACGATATGTCGGATCGACTATATTTCGAAAATATTTCTTTTGAAACTGTGGCGGATATTTATGAATTTGAGAAAGCTCTCGGATTAATTATTTCTGTAGGAGGACAGAGGCCAAACAATCTAGCAAATAAGCTCGCACGTGAAGGATACAATATACTAGGAACTAGCGCCGAGAATATAGACCGAGCAGAAGATCGCAACAAATTCTCTGCATTGCTCGACAAGCTCGACATCGCACAGCCACATTGGCAGAGCTTCACAAATAAGTCAGGGGCCGAAAAATTTGCAGATGTTGAGGGCTACCCAGTATTGGTGCGGCCATCTTATGTGCTTTCAGGTGCTGCAATGCGAATTTGTTACAACAAATTTGAACTTGATGACTTTGTATCAAAGGCGGCAGTGCTTAGTCCCGAATATCCTGTAACAATTTCGAAATTCGTCGAGAATGCTAAGGAGCTTGAATTCGATGCTGTGGCACAAAAAGGAGATCTAATGATATATGGAATATCGGAGCATGTGGAGAATGCAGGGGTACACTCTGGTGATGCGACAATTGTATATCCAACACAGCGCGTGTATGCATCGACAGAATTCCAACTTCGTGAAATTTCCAAGAAAATTGCAAAGGAATTAAATATTACAGGGCCGTTCAATATCCAATTCCTCGTGAAAGATAATCGTCCGATGGTGATTGAGGTTAATGTGCGTGCGTCGCGTACATTCCCATTACTTTCCAAGGCGATGGATGCCAATTTCCCCGAGATCGCAGTAGACGCATTCTTTGGTAAGGCGAAAAAACATGAATATGTTTACCCAAATAGTGTTGTAGTGAAATCTTCACAATTCTCTTTCTCTCGACTACTTGGTGCTGATCCGGTGCTTCGAGTAGAAATGTCTTCGACTGGAGAGGTAGCATGTTTCGGTAAAGATTACGATGAAGCATTACTTAAATCTGTACTCTCTGCCAATAAATTTGATTTCAATAAAAAGGCCGTACTATTCTCGCTCGGAGGCTTGGTGAACAAAGCTAAATTTCTCGAAAGTGCAAGTATACTTATAAAGTTGGGCTACAAAATTTATGCTACAGACTCTACTGCCGAATTCTTTAACAAACACAACATTGACTGTACTGTTGTGTTGAAAGCCCACGAAGGCTCTCCAAATGTCATAAATATTATTGATGGCAAAAAGGTAGCCTTTGTTGTAAACTTAAGTGATACCGTACACAAGCATTTAAACAAAATAACCACAGACGGTTACCGCATTAGGCGTGCAACAGTCGACAACCAGATTCCACTCTTTACCGATCTCCACTTAGCGCGCGCATTCGTCAAAGCCTTGGCTCATTACGATATTAGTGATTTAGAAATTAAATCTTATAAGGAATATATAAATTAATATTAATAAATTTATGCGACACATATTACATACAAATCAATTAAAGAAGGAGGATGTTGAACACATATTAAGTGCGGTGCCAAAGATGAAAGAGCTTTGCGATAATTTGCGAAGTGGTACACGGATTGAAAGGCCACTCGAAGGCAAGATTATTGCTTGTGTATTCTTTGAGCCTTCGACCCGGACACGACTATCTTTCGAGACTGCTAGTTTGCGATTGGGTGCAAAAGTTATTTCCGCAGAAAATGCGCGAGATAATTCCTCGGCGCAAAAAGGCGAGACTATCGAGGATACAGGGCGGACACTCTCTTGCTATGCCGATGCAATAGTCATGCGCCATTACGAAATGGGTTCGGCTGAGAAAATGGCCAAGGTAGCGACAGCTCATGTTGTAAATGCTGGAGACGGGGCCAATCAGCACCCATCGCAAGGGTTGCTTGATTTATACACTATCCAAAAAGAGCATGGACGATTGGATAATTTGAAAGTAAGTTTTGTAGGGGATGTACTCAACAGCCGAACACTACGCTCCCTTGTACCACTACTTATTCTTTATCCAAATAATAAGTTTTATTTTATTTCACCAAAGGAATTAAAATTGGACGACGAATATAGGAAATTCTTGCAAGACAATAATGTAGACTTCGTGGAGCTAGACGAGCTTAATGGCACTCTTCCAGAAGTGGATGTCCTATATATGACCCGCGTACAAAAGGAGAGATTTGCTAATGTAGCTGATTATGAAAAAGTGAAAGACAGCTTCATTCTGATACCCGAGCATGTAGCCAAACTCAAAGGAGATGCAATCATAATGCACCCACTACCGAGAATAAATGAGATAGATGCTGAAATAGACGGCGACAGTCGCGCAGCCTACTTCCGCCAAGCCCAAAACGGCCTCTACGTACGCATGGCATTACTATTATATGTATTTGGTTTATAAATAGTGAAGTCGGACTTCACTATATTTCACAGTATTTTATGAAATTACATCATGTTGCTCTAACAATTAAAGATTTAGAAATTTCTATTCCATTTTATGAGAGTAATTTTGGGTTTAAGGAAGTGAATCGTTTTCGTCGAGATGACTTGGGTGCGACAGGGGTAATGCTTGCAGGTGAGAATGTAATGATAGAACTTTGGCAATTTGATAATTTTCAAGAAGGGGAAAGGGTTGATTTGTCTGTTAGTGGAATTAAACATATTGCATTTACTGTAGATGATGTACAAGAGTTACATACAAAATTCACCGATAATGGAATTATCTATGGAGAAGTAAAAACAGGCCCACATGGAGGAACATATTTTTTCATAAAAGACCCAGACGGAAATGATATTGAAATTTATAAACCGAATAAAATTTTATGAGATTAATCACATTAAATCTTTGGGGTGGAATTGTTTATGAACCTCTAATGAAATTTATTGAGAGTCATTCAAGTGATACAGACATTTTTTGCTTTCAAGAAATGCTTTTTGGAGATAAATCTGAATTTACTCCACAAGATAAAGGTAGAATAAATTTATTTTCTGAAATTAATTCTAGGCTTACTGATTTTGTACCATATAAAAATATTTCCACGTCAGACCATTTTCAACATGAGCCTATTGATTTCCCTGCTGGGCAAGCAATATTTGTGCGCAAGGGGATTACAGTTAAAGATAACGGGGGATTCTTTTGCATGGATAAAATTCCTTGGAATACCATGGATTGTGGAAAGCTTACTGGAAATTTCCAATGGATAGAATGTGAATTAAACGGAGATAACATTTTTATAGGAAATTTACATGGAGTGTGGCAAAAAGATACAAAAAAAGTTGATACCCCAGAAAGATTTGAGCAATCCAATAAAGTGAAAAATTTTATGGACACAAAAAAATGTAAAAAAATTCTTTGTGGTGATTTTAATTTACTCAATGATGGCCAGAGCATTAGTATTTTAGAAAATGGTATGAAGAATTTAATAAAAGAGTATGGGATTATTTCTACACGAAGCAATTTTTATAAACATCCACTGAGGTTCGCTGATTATGTTCTTGTTTCAAAAGATATAAATATTAATTCCTTTAAAGCACTTCAAGATCAAGTTTCTGATCATCTGCCACTTTTACTTAATTTTAATTAATTTATGAAAATATATTTTATTCGACACCCTAAGACGCAAAATAACAAAGAACGGCTTTTTTCTGGGCAGTTGGACTTGTTGCCTTTAGAGGAAGGGTTAGAAGAGGCTCGTAGGATGGCTCATGAAATTCCTGCAGATTTTACATTGATATACTCATCGGATTTTATTCGTTGCAAGCAGATGGTAGAAATTTTGAATGAGCAACTCCGTTTGCCTGTTATTTATGACCCAAGATTGAAGGAAAGAAAATTCGGGTCTCTTGAAGGTGAATCTATGGATGTTATGAATGGATTGAATTTTGAAGAGAAAAATAAACTTATAATTGCACACGGGGGTGAATCTTTTGTTGAATTTGGAAAAAGAATTTTTGATTGTATCGAATATATGAAGGAAAATAATCCGAATGATAAAATTTTAGTGGTCACATCAGGTGGTGTTATAAGGCTTTTGTATAAAAAATTAAAAAATATTTCTTTTGAAGCAGGGCAGATTCCAAATAGCTCTATTCACGAATTTGAATTTTAAAATAAAACAAACCGTTATACATGGTACAACGGTTTGAATATTATTAGATATTATAGTGCCTTACGACCTTTTAAGAGACTCATAATTCTCTCATAAATGCCCGGTTCTTTTTTTTTGCGCTTTTTATTAGAATCTTCTTTTTCATTATCTTGGGGGTAAGATCCATGTGTCCCCTCAACACGTTTTTCATTTTTTGCCATGGGTTTTACATTTTTCTTAATCATGACATATTACAATTGAATGTCAATTTTTTTATACACATTTTATTTGGTATACTAATCATATGAAAAAAGAGGAATCATCTCATATTGCTTTGTATCGCAAATACCGCCCGCAAGATTTCAGCGAGGTTATTGGTCAAGACCATATTGTCACTGCTATAAAAGGGGCGCTTGAAGCAGGCAAGGTGGCACATGCGTATTTGTTATGTGGATCACGTGGTACTGGCAAGACGACAATTGCGCGTATTATTGCGCGAGAGCTTGGCACATCTCCAAATGACATCTATGAGCTCGATGGTGCAAGCAATCGCAAGATTGAAGATGTCCGTGAGATTCGCGAAAATATCCGTACTTTACCATTTGATTCCAAATACAAAGTTTATATATTAGATGAAGTGCATATGTTTACAAAAGAGGCATGGAATGCACTATTGAAAACAATCGAGGAACCACCCGAGCATGTGATATTTATTCTCGCGACCACTGAGCTCGACAAAGTACCCGAGACAATTATTTCGCGTTGTCAGACTTTCACTTTCCACAAGCCAAGTGACTTAATATTGGCCGAAGTTGTCAAAAATACTAGCAAAAAAGAGGGTTACAACATAGAAGAAGGTGGTGCGGAACTACTAGCGCTTATCGGAGATGGATCATTTCGTGATACGCTTTCGACCCTAG
>JADLCZ010000014.1 GCA_020846955.1 Candidatus Nomurabacteria bacterium | reverse complement strand
CTGCAGGGTATTTATAGGCAACTGCATACCTTGGAGCCTTGCCAACTACACCGAGAGTTTCCTCCATTTTCAAATTATCTACACACACTACCACACCATCAGTGCCATAAGGAAAATCTTTTCTAATCGTAGAAATTTCATCAATAAAATTAAAAACCTCTTTCAGATTCAAAGCTATCTTTTCATGATTATCTACATTGAAACCAAGATCTTTCATAAATTTATGCTTATCAGAATGAGATTCAATATTAATTCCGTTTGGAAATTTTGACACATCATATGCAAAGAAATCTAAATGCCTATCCTTAACAATTTTCGGGTCAAGCTGACGCAAGCTTCCTGCTGCAGCATTGCGAGTATTTGCAAAAACTGTTTTACCGAGCTTTTTATTTTTATCATTTATTTTTTGCCAAACATGTTTCGACATTACCACTTCCCCTCTTACTATTATTGTGCCTTTAATATTTGTATTTATTTGTAATGGTATATTATCCACCATTTTTAAATTCTCTGTTACATCTTCACCAATAAAACCATCACCCCGTGTTGCTCCTTGAATAAATTTACCATCCTCATAACGCAATGTTACAGCCAACCCATCGAATTTAAGTTCGCAAAAATAATCCAAATTTTTATTATTCGGCAATAATTTTGTAATTCTTTTTTCCCAAATCTCTACCTCATCTTTACTAAATGCATCATTGAGTGAAAGCATTCGAGAGCTATGTGTAACCTTTTTAAAAAATGGTAAGGGCTCGCCTGCGACACGATTAATTGAGCTATTTGGATCTATAAACTCTGGATTTTCTTTCTCTAAACTTATTAATTCACGAGTTAGAGATTCGTAAACATCATCTGTAACACTCGGATCATTTTCGGTGTGATATTTATAACGGAGCTCGGCAATTTGCTCGCGGAGTTTATGTATTCGCTTTTTTGTTTCAACCTTTGTCATATATTTAATATTCTATCTCTATTCCTCTTTCAACTAAATTATTGTTTGTCGGTAAATTACAAATATTGTATCCATAAGCCTTTATTGTAGATGGTATGCCACTCTCATCTACTTCGATATTGAAACACGGCCCTCTTAGACTTAAATCAGGTATTAAATTATATATATTTGATCCTGCGCCTGTCTCTGTCACATCAAGAGTGATTGTATTACCATTCTCAGCTTGACCACAATCCAAAGTCCCCTTTAATGTAAATGGATCAACAATTAAATTTAAGATTTTAACCTGAGATGCATACAAAGCACACTCACCAGCAGTATCTGCTTCATAAAATGCAATTTGAGAATTTAGTGCTGTGGCAGAGAGAATTAATTGCTTAGAAATACTTCTTGATATTCCTGTAGCAATTACCATAATTACACTTACAATAACCATTGTAAATAAAAGTGCATAACCCTTCGACAGGCTCAGAGCAAGCACTTTTTTATTTTTTTTTCTCAAAAAATTTTTCATATTTATAATAAACTCATTGAACTATTATTGCCACTTCAATAAACTAGCTCGTAATATTTGTGACCGTGGACGTGAACCATTTGACCAATCAACTCTTACTGTAATCATCAGTTCCTCTGGAATAGCACCCACAAAATTGCCTGGGATTATAGTCACTGTACGCTTAAATTTAGTAGGTACAGATGTGGAAGACGGAACACTTATATAATATCCACCAGATGCAGGACTTTCTTCATAATTTAAATTTGGACAAGATCCTGGAGGAGTTAAACATGGTGTTATGAGTGAATATGTTGTATCTGTAACATCAAAATAGCATCCTGCTGTAGCATAACAATTTGTTGCAGGTATAGTTTGATAATTTCCATAGTGATTAATAAATCCTATCCAATCACCTCCAATAATTGCCGTAGTGTCTCTGTCATTGCGAATATAATCCACGGCTTCTTGGGCTAAATATGTGGCCGTAATTTCATTGGTTGCATAGCGAGCCGAGAACATAGTAGTCGTCATAAGTGAGAGTAATGATGCAAATGCCACAACCATAATAAAAATCGCAATCAATGTTTCTAATAGTGTAAACCCGGCAGTATAAGATCGCGATGCACGTAAAGCGTGCGTGCTATGCACTTCGTGATCTTTCACTGACCGGGTAAATCCTTTATTTTTATGTAAATTTATTTTAATCATTTTATTCAAGATTGCGTTGTGAAATATAATTTTGCAAAGCAAATGTGGTAACGTCCCCATTTACTGTGACATTACCTTTAACTCTCATAAAAATGGATGGCTGAGATATATCAGAAATATCTGATCCAGTAACATAAAAAGCTAGATCGGTGACCTCTACCTCTGGCGCAGTCAAGCTAATTGGTGGCATTCCATTTGAATATTTGAGGATTTGTCCGGTAGGTCGATCAAATTCAAACTTAGTATCATTTACTGTATGATGAGCAGGTGCAAATGCAATCACAGAATCACCAAAACAATCTGATGTTATTGGTGATGGAGGTAGGATTGTTATACTAGTATTGCAATGGTAAAGCGAACCTAATCTTAAACTCCGGGACATGTTATCCATCGCATAATTTACATTATCCATAGCAGCACGTAGAGCCTTGGCCTTCTTGGCACCATTGCTTACAGAAACAAGTGCCCCAATAGCAGCAAGCATAATGATCATAAATATAAAAGTTGCTATCAATATTTCTACTAGAGTAAACCCCTTATTTTTTTTAATTTTATTTATCTTATACATAATTATTCTACATTTATCTGTCCTGTATTCCATACATTTATTAATCGCTGTCTTCCATTTATAGATTCCAGTTTAATCGTAACATAAGATGGATTACCAATACATGAGCCACTAATCCCATATCTAAAACAAAGTTGCGCTTCGGTATCTGGCCTTGTAAAAACAATATCCACACTTTTACTACCAACAGGGCAAACACCATCATAACAAATATCAACAATTTTGTCCGATGAAGTAATATTAATAATTTCTACACATTCATCCCCTGATACTAGAGCGCCACAATTTCCATTTGTATCATACATAACTGGTGTAATAATTGGAGGTATATCGGCAAAAAATATAAAGGCTCTTTCATTCCCAAGTATAGCTGCTCCACCAGGAGCACTTGGTAAATAAAAATGTATTCCATAACTTGGAAAAGTTGTAACGCTTGATACCTCACTACTTTTTGTACTTACTGAATAAACCTGTGCTCTTCTAATAGAAAGTGCTACATCTTGAGCCAGATTCTCTACAGAAACATCTGATTGAAATGATCCATAGTTAAATATTACTAGACTTGATATAACTCCAAAAATAAATATGACTACCAATAATTCTATAATTGTAAACCCAGCAGTAGAAAGTCGTGAAGTGCGTAGCACGCTCGCATAGCGAGCATCACGACTTTTCACTGACTGGGTAAACCCCCTCGACAGGCTCAGGGCAGGCCCCTTACTTTTTTGAAATATTTTTGGTTTTACAAAATTCATTTTAGAAAATAAAAAGTTCTGATAACTTGAATATACCTAATTGAAATATAAAAGCCACAAAACAGCCTATGACTAAAAATGGTGCAAACGGAATCTCGGTCTTCATATTTACTTTCATTTTCTTTAGTGCAAGCATTACAACTCCAAACAATGCACCTAGCCAAAATGATATGAATAATGCCGATAATCCCATAGAGATACCAAGCATCCATCCAATACCATGGATCAATTTGCTATCACCAAAGCCGATTAATGTACCCTTGGAAATTAGCCATATTAGGGCAAATGGCAATGCAAGTAGTGGCCCAGCAACAAATTGCAGTACACTTGGTAATACAAATATTTCACCCATACCTGTAGTATTGATAAACATTAGAACAAAAGAAAGAAATATAAACATATATACCAATCTATCAGGGATAATCTTGTGACGCATATCATAGACGGTAATGACAATAAGTATAGAAAAAATAAATACAAAATAAGAAAGATAAAATATATATAAGTTGGTATTTATATATAACAATGGCATAAAATGATATGCAAGAATTGCAAACACAATACCCGTTGCAACTTCTACGATTGGGTATTGGTGTGATATACGGCTGGCACATCCTCGACATCTACCCTTCTGGATTAGAAAAGATAATACTGGTATCATCTCGTACCAATACAGTGTCTTATTGCAAGAGAAACATACAGAGCGACTATTTACAATTTTTTTGCTTGTATTGAGTCGATAAATTACAACATTGAGAAAACTTCCAATAATCGTCCCAAACAAGAATATAAAAACAAATATTATAGTATCAATCATAGATATATTATAGCATTACAATACTCAAATCCAAACAAAAAACCCTCTCAATTGAGAGGGTTTTTTGTTTGGATTATATATTAATCACAAGTCGCTGGACCTGTAGTATTGAAGGTAGAAGCATCAGCAAGCATATCAGAGAATCCGTTTGAATCAACACACCATGCAGTTTGTGTAGCTGGTGCTGTAGCTGGATTAGGTCTCAATTTTACAGCGACAGCATAACTTGCACCATTATCTGAAACTTCGCACTGAACAGCATCCAAGGTATCAGCATCTCCACCAGCTGCTCTGTTGGCAGAAATAAGAGCCTTACTTAAGATAGGATCTATGGTAAACAGTGGGCCTGCTACACAATCTGTAGTTGCAGCTGCTGTACAATCTGTACCATCACCATAACAACGGTTAGTAGTATTTACCATCTCTGCTTGCAATTTTACAGTGCCTAAATTGGCTTGAATAGAAGCATTGTTACCACTATCTCGAGTTTTTGATGTAGAGATCAACACTACTGTAGCCAAAATACCAATAATAGCGATAACCACCAACAATTCGATCAATGTAAAACCTTTTTTATAATTTTTTATCATAATAAATTTTTAATTATTAATAAATACGACTTTTGTTAAGTTAAAAAGATGTATAGTTCCATTATATCACAAATTTCCCAAAGTAAAGCAAAGCAATAATACTATTGTGGAAAACTATGGTAATTACATTTCATTACATACAGCGGCCGCACTTGCTCCGCCTCCCAAAATACCGTTTGTTGGAGCTAACCTTGAGTAATTGGAGGAAACACACCAATAATTCCCAGACTTTAGTGGCACTGCAACTATCCAGCTTGTAGCATTTGTCTCACCTACCAATTTACCAAGAGCACATACAGCTACCCAATTAGAGGTTGGATCAATTGCCTTCTCTGCGTCTACTAAATATGTACTGACAGCTGACCCTGCTAGAAATGTCCCCGCAGTACTGCATCCAGCAAGTGTAGAAGTCGGTGGATTGGTGCCGACCACAGCGAGAGTTGCCGTGCCATAATTGCCATTACGGAAAAAATAATTCTTTGCTTGAGCACGAATATTTTCTAGATTAGCTTTGACAACGGTATCGGCAACTTCATCACGCACAGAATCAAGCCTTGCTAATACTAATGCAGATAAGGCTATCATGATTGCGATAACTACTAGTAATTCAATTAAGCTAAAGCCATAATTTTTTTTTGTAAATTTTTTCATATATTAATTACCGCAACTTGCAACTCCATTTAGTTCATTTAATCCTGAACCATTAATCCATGTATCGCCTGTCATTTGTTCGATCTCGTCTATAACCTTACCCTCTTCAAGACTTGAATCAATACAATAGTAATCTGTACCCGAATTTGCTGATATAATATTTTGTGTTTTCAATGGTACAGCAAGTGTATAAGATCCTGCTTTACTGCCAGTATAAGGCGCACCTGTACCATATATAATATTAGGGCCATAATTTGTGCTTGTATTTGGACTATCAAGTGTAATATAATCTCCTGCTAAATCTTCAATATCTTTCATTAGACTACCTAAGCTACTATAATAACCATAAATATATCCCTGATTAAAACTAACTGGGGCTCTTTTTACAATTAAGTAAAAACTATTATTATTAGAATAGTATCCGTTTGTGTTGTAATACAACTTACCTTGTATTAATGCCTCGTTCATTTTGGCTTTTATTTTTATGTCGTCGGATTTATCTACACCAGATTTCATTTTTACAAAAAATATTGTACCCAAAATAACAACAATTGCTATTACTACTAGCATTTCTATTAATGTGAAGCCTAAATTTTTATTATTTTTTTTATTCATTTTATTTTAATATTTTAAATTAAATTATGACGCAGGGCTACAAAGACCAGTGAGCCTATTGACTGCATAAACTGCACCATCTCCAGATAATGCTGACCAATGAGATAATAAACTCTGTACTTTATTATCTTCAGAATCTGTACAGTAAACATCTTTTTGACCTGATGTAGATGACTGCCCTTTTAAAACAACAGCAATTGCATAAGTAGAAACTGTAAAATCACAATCTATTTGATCTACTTTTGGTGTAATCTGTACAATCGCAGATGAGACAGTTGGATCATAATACAAACCTAAAGTTTGTGGTGCAGTAAATGCAGTTGTAGGACAAGTAGTGTAATGTTGAGTTCTAGGGTCACCAATCACAATTTTTTTAAATGCTAAATATGCTGGCACTCGAATATTATCAAGACTCGATATAACCCCTGCATCAATCCCCTTTTTACGAGCTGAATTTACAGAAGGCATAACAATAGCAAAAATTACTATAATAATTGTAATAGCTATTAAAACTTCAATCAGTGTAAACCCTTTGTTTTTGTATAAATTTTTCATTTATTTTATAAACAAGCTCTTGCACTACCAAGCATACCACTACCCTCGTATTTAGAAGCACCTGTTGAATCTACACACCAATAACCTCCGGACTTTAATGGAACTTGAGCAGCCCATGCAGTAGCATTGGAATGACAATTTGCAGTATCAGATGTTTGTAAGGTGTTGATAACTACAGTTGGGTCAGCGAGCCCTGCTGCAACTGCTGCATTGTAGACATTGTCATTTATACCCTTTATTGCAGGAGATCCATAAGATGCTGTTGGGTCACAAACATCTCGCAGTGGATTAGAAGCATATTTATAAGTATTACCATTAACATCGTAAAAGAGCTCTGCTTGGGCGCGCGCGTTGACTAGATTCGCCTTTACAGATGCATCACTGCCTTTGTTACGAGCACTGTTTGTAGCAGCAAGTACTACAGCAGCAAGAACTCCAATAATAGCGATAACAACCAACAACTCAATCAATGTAAACCCGGCAGTAGAAAGCCGTGAGGTGCGTAGCACGCTCGCGGAGCGAACATCACGACTTTTCACTGACCGGGTAAATCCTTTTTTATTTTTTATCATAATAAATTTTTAATTAATAATTTCTTTATAAAATGTATCAATTTATTATACCATATACAAAACAAAAACCTCAACAACTGTTGAGGTTTTTGTGGAAAACATTATGAGATTATATTATGAACAAACCCCGTTTCCACCTGCAGTACCTGACTTTGATGTACCAGTACTATCTACACACCAGTTACCAGATGTCTTAAGAGCCGCTGACATTGCCCATGCTGAAGCCTTGGATCCACTTGTTCCTCCTACTATACAAGTAGGAGCAGCGTTAGCTGCAGTAATTGATGCAATAGTAGCTGTTATTGTAGTATCTAGGAACAAACTAGTAGCAGTTGTACAACCTGTAGCTGGTAATGTTGCTATAGTTGCACTACTGTATCCATTGTTTGTATCGTAATAAAGTTCTGCTTGAGCACGTACATTAGCCAAGTTTGCTTTGATAGCAGCATCATTACCCTTATTACGAGCACTATTTGTAGCAGCAAGTACTACAGCAGCAAGAACTCCAATAATAGCGATAACAACCAACAACTCAATCAATGTAAAACCTTTTTTAAAATTTATTTTCATAATAAAATTTTTAATTAATAATTTGTCTT
>JADLCZ010000013.1 GCA_020846955.1 Candidatus Nomurabacteria bacterium | reverse complement strand
ACAATATATCTTTACGGTATATAACACAAAGGATTATATGCCGTAAAGATTAAGGAAATTGTGCGAACATTATAAATGTCGCACAATTTTCTTCTCCACTATTACTATTAACTATTGTTTTTCTTCTACGCAGGCGTTGAATGCCCGGACTTGTTTGTTATAAGTATTTATATTACTTTTGCTTTTTGCAACTAATATATTATATTTATTTACTAAAATATTATATTCAGTGACTTGCTCGTCGTGAGTTTTGCCATCAACTATTGTATTTGAATTTACATTTTTAAGCTTCCTCGACAAATCGGCTTGTATTGATTTGAGCCTAATTTGATCTGCTTGAATAGTACTCTTCAACAATGTATCAATTTTAGGACAAAGGCTCTGTGGAGTACCAAAATGCTGTACTGCGAGCCATGTTTCCTTGCCTTCGAACATACCTTTAGCAGCATAAACTCCAATCTCTGTATAATTGGCATTCATAATATTGGCTCTGTGACCAGGACTCGCCATCCAGGCTTGTAATACAGCTTTGTCATCTTTGAAATTGCCTAATGCCAAATTTTCTCCAATTATAATGTACTCATACCCAACTTGTTGCCCAAGATCACTAACTCCAACTCCAGATGGAGATACGTGTTCAAAATATTGCTTTGCAAACATATCTTCAACTTTTTTCTGAGCTGATAAATTTAATTTAGGATTTTCAGTAAGTCGTGTCAAATTCCCTTTTGCTCTTTCATTATTTGTCTCACTTATAATTCCAGCATCTGTTAGATAGCCATTTTTGCTTAAATTAAAGATACTTGTACTCCTAAGTGCTCCTGGTGTATCAACAACCTTTTTTAAGTCTACGAGCGTACCGTCTGAGGATACAGTTTCTTTTGTTTTGGCATCATACTCAGATTTAATTATCTCAACCTTTTTAACATTAATAAATGAAATAATATCATCGCGCATTATGTATAATGTTGAGACGATAAAAATAAATATAATAATTTTGGAAAATGTTTTTATCATAAATTTATTGTTTATTACTATAGTATAGTTTACCATTTTCAGGAGCAATAATCTCTACTTTATTGGTTTTTTTATCATTCATTGACATACGACCCAATATAAATGCGCCTAAAGCGACAAATATGACAATAAACACTTGTAAAATAAGGCTTTTTTCAATATAGCCAAAAGACTTGATTTTATCCTCTAAATGCTGTATACTCTTCATTACGTATTATTATATTATAAATTATAGAAATATCATATGGCACATAGGAAAGCCGGAGGTTCGGCCAAAAACTTAAAAGACTCAAATCCAAAGTATCTAGGTACTAAGCTTTATGCTGGTCAAATAGCTCAACCAGGAAGCGTTATTATCCGCCAAAGAGGTACTAAAATAATGGCTGGTACAAATGTAGGTATGGGCCGTGATCATACTCTATATGCTCTAAAAGAAGGTGTTGTTAAATTTGGAAGCAAAAGAAAAGTTGGTTTTAACAATAAAACAATGGTCAAAAAGACAGTAAATGTAATTGCATAAAATAAACCTCCGATATTTCGGGGGTTTATTTTATATTTACACTAAATGCCCCTTCCCTGTCCCCTTTTTTGATTACAATAGTATGTAAACCTGTTTCCTTAATAGGATTAGTAAATATAATATTATCTTCATTTAAATTTATATTTGTAGATTCTAATATCATTTTAATTATTTCAGATTTTTTAACAGCACTAAATAAATGACCTTTTTCATTTGATTTAACTCCTAATGTAAATACTTTTTCCCTTAATAGTGAGATAGTTTCATCAAATTTCCTATTTTCTTCGTCCTTGATATTTTGTAATTTTTTCTTTTTATCTTCCAATTTTGAAAGCTCATGTGGAGTCGCCCTAATAGCAAGCCCTTTTGCAATCAAGACATTCTGGGCATAGCCATCTGCAAACTCAAGGACACTGTCCTTATTGCCAATTTTTACAACATCTTTTATTAATATAACCTTCATCCGGTTAGTAGAAAATAGCATTGTTTACATGCTATTTCAATAATATTTTAGTAATGGATTCGACTTTTGATTTCATCAATTTATTTAAATTATAACTTTACACACGAGAGCTATGCTATTTTTCACTACCGGATTCATATTTAAAAAATTATTTATTTAATATCTCAACCGCTTTTTCTAACTGTATGTCATTTTTACTCTCAATATCTTTTTCTGTTAAGACAACTTTTACATCCGGCTCAAGTCCGTGGTCGGATATAGAGAGTCCGTTTGGTGTTAACCACTTTGCAATTGTAACTTTGAGTGATGTGTCATCTGTTATCTTTACTAATTCTTGAACAGAGCCCTTTCCAAAAGTAGTATTTCCTACTATTGTAGCAACCTTGTGCTCCTTTAATGCTCCAGCTAGGATTTCCGATGCTGAAGCAGATCCACCATCTACAATTACAACCAATTTAGGATTTACATCAAATGTCTTTGTGCCATAGCTACGGTAGATTTCTTGATCTTTTGCATTGCCAAAATCTTCTATAGCAATTATTTTACCCTCATCAATAAAATTACTTGCAATATCTACTGCAACTGACAAATATCCTCCAGGGTTGCCTCGCAGATCAATAATCATTTTATCAGATTTTGATTTGATAAATTCTTTTAAAGCATTATCAAAAAGATGTCCAGAATTCTCAGAGAAGCTATAGAATTTGATTACAAAGATTCCATCATTGCGTAACTCAGTCTCTATTGTTGGTATTTCTACTGTATCACGTACTATGCTGAAATTACGAGTCTTTTTCTCCCCACTACGGAAAATTGTTAATTCTACTGTTGTGCCTTTTTTGCCACGTATCAGATTTATAGCTGCATCTATACTCATGTTTTTTGTATCTTTACCATCAATCTTTACAATAACGTCACCACTTAGTAGTCCTGCCTTGTATGATGGTGAATCCTTTAGTGGTGATATTATGGTAATAAATTTATTTTTCATGCCAACTTCTGCACCTATACCACTAAAGGAACCCTTAATAGTATCGTTGAAAAGTTTGTTCTCTTCTGGTGGAAAAAACACAGTATACGGGTCATTAAATGAAGACGCCAACCCTTGTATAGAGCCCCACAATCGTTCTTGATCAGTTATTTCCTTTGCTTTAATAGACTTATCACTCAGTACATTCCATACCTTCCAATAAGGATTAAAGTCAGTCATAGTTGT
>JADLCZ010000012.1 GCA_020846955.1 Candidatus Nomurabacteria bacterium | reverse complement strand
TTCCAATCTTTCATACAATTTGAAATATTTAAAAAATTCTGGAGCATAGTCTTGCCCTCTTTTGTATCTACAACTTCTGGGTGAAATTGTATGCCGAGGACTCTGTTGTCAGAATTCGTCATTGCTGCAATCCCACCCGATACTGCGATTTCTTTAAAACCTTCTGGCAATTTCGTAACAGTATCTCCATGACTTGCCCAGACATCTGTCTCTTTAGAAACATTTATAAATAGTGGGTGAGTATTATCTACAGTCACTTTAGCTGGACCATACTCACGATGCCCATGTGGGCGATCAACAGTGCCACCAAGTTTATATGCCAATAGTTGCATACCATAACAAAGTCCGAGGATTGGGTATTTTGCACCTGTAATATCAAGATTGGCTGGCAAACCAGGCGCACCTTCGTTGTGCACACTCCAATTGCTACCAGAGAGTATTACAGATTTAGGAGTATATATTGAGAGAAAATGACCAGCCTTGTCGGGAGGGAGAATAGCACTACGCACACCAAGCTCTCGTAATGTACGCCCTATTACAAGGGTATATTGGGAACCGTAATCTACGATAAGAACTTGAATGTTTTCCATATGACTATAATATATGAATTACCACAAAAATCAAAATATAACGAGATTAGAAAATAGTCTTTGAGAACAGGCTTTCGAGACTGTCGAGGCGAGAACCGAAAAAAATTTCTACCAAGAAATTTTGTGTCCTGTTTGAGAAGAGCTATTTTCTAAGCTCGTGCTATAATTTATATATGGAAACATTTACACAAAAAACATTCGCTATTCCCGAGCTCGCAGGAATTAGTGCAAAAAATATTGAGGAGCATTTAAAATTATACGCAGGTTATGTTAAATTTAGTAATCAAATACAAAGTGATATGCAGGAGCTATTAAAAGATAGTGAGAAGAATGCATTCATTATTGGTGAAATGAATCGTAGATTCTCTTTTGAATTCAATGGTATGCGCAATCATGAATACTATTTCGCATCGTTCGTTGGTGGAGCAAAGCCTCTCGCAGATGATTCAAAATTAAAAATAGAACTTGCCAATCAATACGGCTCTTTTGAAAATTGGCTTACTCGATTCAAGGCTACTGCGCTCACTCGTGGTATCGGTTGGGCAATGCTCTACTATGACAAAAAGACTGGCAAACTCCTAACAACATGGGTAGACGAGCAACACCTAGGACAACTAAACGGATGCCAAGTAATATTAGCACTCGACATGTGGGAGCATGCATTTGTCTATGACTATCCAACAAGTGAAAAAAAGAAATAGATAGAAGCATTTTTCGCAAATCTAAATTGGGAGGTTATAGAAAGTAATTTTGCAAGTTAAAAAATACTAGAATAGTCTTTCCAGAGGGGCTTTCGAGCGCAACGGCGTGAGAACCGAGCAAATTTTTAGCAAAAAATTTGAGTACCCTCTGGGGAGAGCTATTCTATTTCTTTTTTTATAAGATATTTGTGATTTTTTCTAAATACCCAATAGAAAATTAAAATATATAAAATGATGGTTCCGATTAGTGGGAATTGTTTTATTGTTACACTTGCAAATGGCAACGATGCGAAGAAATGTATTATTCCTAAAATATAGGATAGTAGTAAGTGGGCAATAAATCCAAATGGTAATGTGATTGAGTAGGAAACAAAACCAAATAATCCCGTCATGAAACTCGCAAGCATTGTGAGAGGTATCAGTGGCAAGATTAATACATTGGCTGGAAGTGAAACGATAGATAATATTCCTGTGCTATACAAAAGTAATGGCAAGACCATAATAGTTGCCGATATTGTAGTGGCAATAACTTCCCTTATTTTGAATTGTGTAGGTGCAAATCGTACCCAGCCTATAACCTTGGGTGTAACAAAAAGAATACCAATTGTTGCAAGAAATGATAATTGAAATGAAATATCAGTAATTACTCGCGGATCGTATGCAATCATCAGTAACCCTGCAATCACAAGCGCTCGCCCTGCCATATATGTCCGGCCTGTCATGCGCGCCACAAGGGCAATCACTGCCATAATACCAGCACGTATGGCCGTAGCAGATGCTCCAGCCATCAAGACAAAAAGTATTATCATTAATATCCCTATCCATAATGAAAGCATCATCGAGAAAACTGTACCAAGCATTTTCATTACACTTTCTGCAACAATCGTGACATTGTATCCTGAGAGCGCGATGATGTGTATTGTTCCCGTAGAAATAAATTCATTCTTTGTTTCAGTATCGAATCCTCCTCGTGCACCCAATATCAACCCATTTGCCAAATCACTATTTGGGCTAGATATAACACTGCCAATATTCTTCATAAATACTTCTTTTAATTTGTAGAGTTTGTATATGAGCCAACTGCCATTATTTTTTGATATTATTTCTACATCTCCTTTATCTACAATAAAATAAATATCTTGGTTGTGTAGATATCTTTCATAATTAAATTCTTTGCCTGTATTTGTAATAAAATTTTCTGGTGTCGAAAGAATTCCTTTTACTCTCACCTCATCTCCATAAAAAATGTATTGATCTTTTGGAACAATTACTAAAATATTGGATTCGTAGCCACTTGGTGTGACAGTGATCCGCTGATTATTCAACCGAATATCGGGGTACTCGGAAACAAGACCAACAAATGTCACACTCTTGTTAACAAATGCCCCATAAGGTAATGGGGCAGGAAGAAAAAATAAATATCGCACACAAGCTACCGCAATCAAACATATACAAATTATTATTTCACGAGTATGCATTTCTTATACTCTGCAAATGTAGTAGCAATTACATCAGCACGCTCGTTATATAGAACACCAGAGTGTCCTTTAACCTTTTGCCAAAGAATTTTGCCTTTGAAGTTTCTAACAAGTTCTATTAATTCTTGCCATAATTCTTTATTGAGAACTGGCTGTTTGTTGGCTGTCCGCCAACCGTTTTTCTCCCAGTTGAAAATCCAACTTGTTATTCCATTGAGTACATAAGCCGAGTCCGCATAAATTACAACTTCCCCTAAGCCTTGCTTAGGGGCGAGGTATTTTAGAGTTTCAATAACAGCTTGTAACTCCATTTTGTTGTTGGTTGTATCCTTATAGTGGCCACCGATTTCATGAACAACTTTACTGTTGTGTACAATCACAACACCATATCCCCCCGGCCCCGGATTCCCCAACGAACTCCCGTCTGTATAAACTTCAATTTTTTGCATAGGTTTATTATACTTAATATTTCTAAATAATAAAATTCATCGCAGGTGAGCTCGGGGTGGGACCCGAGTGCAAGACCTTGAGCGTTTTGTAATCAAAATGCGAAAGGTGTACAGCTCCTGTAAGGAGGATCTTTTAAAAGATATGCCAAGTAAAGAATTTTATTATCCCAATATGTCAATAATTCTTAATCTTAGCTCCGTCCTGCCGGCGAAGGTACTTTTTTCAAATACTGCTATTAGATCTATTTTCATACCTACTGCTAGATCTTGCCTTGCGGAAAAACTTGTGCGAGTTTTGAAGAACGCTATCGCTTTTACTATTTTTTTATTAGTAGTTAAAAATGAAAGTTCCAAATGATTTTTTTCTTTGCCAAATTCCTTCACTCCAGCAATTTGAATATTTTTGAACATAAAAGTTGGTTTAGGATTTCCGGTACCAAACGGGGCCAACTGCTCAATGATTTTATAATTCTCAATATTTACATCATCTATATCTATAACAGCATCAATGAATCTTTCGTCCTCACCAGTCGGACTGGTGAGGATATTGTCTACGGCTGTTGTGAGTTTCTCTTCTAGAAAATGTATTTCATCATGATGCACTGCGAATCCTCCTGCTTGAGCGTGACCCCCGAATTCAAGTAGACTATTCTCCGGAAGAGATTGCATTACTTCTACCAGGTTTATATTGCCATACACACGGCATGAGCCTTTGATAATATTACCACCTTCCATTCCCCATACAAACGCTGGTTTCTTGTATTCATCGACAATTTTCGAAGCGATAATTCCAAGTACTCCCACACGCCATTTAGGATTACCAATTACTATTACTGACTTCTCTTCCCTTTTACTTAGTGTAACTTTCACTTCTTTCATTA
>JADLCZ010000011.1 GCA_020846955.1 Candidatus Nomurabacteria bacterium | reverse complement strand
GTAGCTAAAACTAAAGATAAAGATAAAAATAATAATTTTTTCATTTTTTTTTTTGATTAAGTGTGTTTTGCAATATTGCTTTTTAGGAATCAAAATAATTTGATGCGCAAAAAGCAATACACAAAAACAATAACCAAAATATCAAAGAACTTACAATTATTATTATAGCATATATATACCATATTTGTCAATAAGCCTTAATCTTACTAATGATTATCCTTAATAGAGGTAAATTGTTACCTTTTTGTGGTAAAATTTATATATGAAAAAGTCTGGAAAAGTTAAATTAGTTTTGCCTTCTATGAAATATGCTTCGGCTTATTTAAAGGCTCTTAAGGAATTTGCCAAGATTGGGGAAATTACTGCACTTGGGGTACATGTAGAACTTAAAAAAATTGATGATTTCAAAGTTTATATTAAGCGAGCTCGAGATAATCGAAACGGTTTTAACTTACCAAAAGGTCGTGTTCCCTCTACTACATATTGGGCTGTTGTAGGAAATAAAATTGTGGGTCGAGTAGACATCCGCCATAAATTAAATAAAAATCTCCGTGTAATTGGTGGGCACATTGGCTACACAGTCGTTCCCTCCGAAAGACAAAAAGGCTACGGCACACAAATGCTCGCATGTGCACTACCTATAGCAAAAAAATTAGGTATAAAAAACGCACTCGTTACTTGTAACGCAACAAACATTGCCTCTAAAAAAATTATTGAACACAATGGCGGCAAACTAATAAACAAAGTCAAAAAAGACAAAATCCTCCGCCTCCACTACAATATTAAATTATAGAGTTTTTCTCAAGGCAAGACCTTGTACAAGGTCTTGCCTTGTAACTATTCTTTAAATTTCAACCATTCAAATATTTCTTTTTGGAAATCGGTAGGCTTTAGAAAATAGTTTGGGAAGGCTTTTGTGTTTAAAATTATTTCTTGAGATCTAGTTCCCTTTTTAATGTAATCTAGATAACTTGAATATTTATAATTATTTAAATACACTACAGATTTTTTAAAATCTTTTAAACCATTCTCTTTCCAATTTTTATCAATAAGTTTTATTGGATTAAGATGTATGTATGAAAAAATATACTTTAAATAGTTATCTGTATCTAAATGTTGAGATTTAAACTTGCCTTCAAATAGTGAGCCAGTTCTTTTATATTTTTTATTATAATACATAACATAGGCGGTGGATATTTTCTGCATAAATTTACTGATATCACCTTTTTCAGTCTGTGTAATTAAAATATGAAAGTGGTTTGGCATCAACACATAGGCTCCAATAGCTACAAGTGGCTCATTAATTTGTGCATAAAACCCAAAATCAATAAGCTCAGACACGCGTGTATTGCTAGAGCGATTTAATAAGTGGAACAAGGTAATGAAAAACATATAATCTTCTTCATCGTGAAATATTTGGTTTTTACCATTTCCTCTGTTGTAAATATGATAATATTCACCTGGGACAAATGCTACTTTTCGTATAGACATGAATTTATTATATTACGGCTATTTCAGCAAGGCAAGACCTTGTACAAGGTCTTGCCTTGCGTTTATTATTTTTTGTTTTGTTTCCAATTTTCTATATCTTTGTGGTTGCCTGACAGGAGGACTTTTGGCACCTTATACTTCTTTCCTTTATATTCAATTATTTCTGGGCGGGTGTAGGTTTCAGAGCTTGAGATACGTTCTTCTTCGCGGGAATCGAAGTTGCCTAAGACACCTTTTACTTGGCGGGCTATGCAGTCTATCATTATCATCGCTGGTAATTCGCCACCAGTTAATACATAATCCCCTATTGAAATTTTCTCTGTCTTTAATATTTTGTCTACACGCGCATCTATACCCTCGTATCTACCAGAGATTAGGATTATATCTGTATACCCACCAGGGCGGACAAGTTTTTTGGCATAAGTTGTATCAAATTTCTTTCCACTCGGAGAGAAATTAATTATTTTTGTTTTCCTTACTACTTTCTTCTTACTACTTACTACTTTTTTTATTACACTTTCCACTGCCTTGATTACAGGCTCCGCCATCATTACCATTCCTGGGCCTCCGCCATATGGACGCTCGTCTATCTGCTGGGAAATATTTCCATCTGGCCAAACTTTCTTATATTTACCACTCACAAATTTGCGAGGATTTACAAAGGTCACCTTTATCTTCTTCTCCTTGATAGCCCGCGCCAAAATACTCTCGCCCAAATACGAGTCAAACATCTCTGGAAATAAAGTAATAATGTAGAAATTCATATAAATTAGCTTCTAGTTACTAGGTTATAGTTTCTAGCAAAAAAATGCAATACCAAAAGAAAAATCCGATTATAATCGGATTTTTCTTACTAGTCCCTAGCCCCTAGAAGCTAGTCACTAATTCCCTATATTCCTTTCAAGTCTTGCATTGCGTCATCTACACTTTTCGCTGCGTCACTTTGGTGGTGAACTGGGGCTGGTGTATGTGCTACATGCTCTCTTGGTTCACGTGGAGGACGAGGTTCTGCGCCTTCTGGCTCGTTGATTTTCAAGTTTACACGTGCGTTGTTCTTCATACCGATTACACGCAATAGTGTACGGATAGCTTTGGCTGTATTGCCTTGGCGACCGATGATCTTGCCCATATCGGCAGGATTGACTGTCATTGTAATCAATACACCCATTTCATCTACTGTACGATCCACTACTACATCATTTGGGTTATCTACCAATGCTTTTACTATGTATTCTAAAAATGCTTTGTCGTCTGACATATTCTTAATTTCTGTTAATTTTAATATCTGCTACAGCTATCCCGACAATAGTTGTATCAATATATTGTATCATAATAAATAAAAAATACACAAACAAAAAATCCCCTAAATGGGGATTTTTTGTTTAAGCTTTTTTAAGTTCTTTTCTTTTTACTGTAGGAGATTTACGAGAAAGTGAATTCTTTTTCTTGCCATCGATAATTTTTTGGCCAACGAGGAAATTGTGAACTGTATCAGATACTTGTGCACCATTCTTGATCCACTCTTTTATACGATCACCTTTGAAAAGTACTTCTCCACTTTTAACATTATAAGAACCTAGAATTTCTAGGAATTTACCACTCTTTGTAGCGTTTTTTGAATCAGTCAAAACAACTCGGAATGCCGGGTCGTTCTTGCGTCCTGTTCTTTGTAATCGAATTTTTAACATAGAGCCATACTAGCACACAATAGATTTGGAATCAAGGGCTAGTCTTGTCCAACGCACAATTACACTCAAATGATATTCGATTCTAACGCAAAAGGAGCCCAAATAGGCCCCTTAAGCAATAATCATCTGTATCATATCGATATATGACTATTAACATGAATGATGAT
>JADLCZ010000010.1 GCA_020846955.1 Candidatus Nomurabacteria bacterium | reverse complement strand
TAGGCGAGGAGAATCCGGAACACAAAGACACCGTCACAATCCGCGACCGCGACACAGGAACTCAAGAAAGAATAAAAAAAGATGACATCATCGATTACATAAAAGAGAAGATGAACTAATGCAAAAACCTAAAAAGACAACTTTAAAGAATGGACTACGAATTGTGACTGTACCAATGAAGGACAATCCTACTGTAACAGTACTTGTATTGGTGGGGACGGGGAGCGACTATGAGGAGAAAAAGGTAAATGGGATATCGCATTTCCTTGAGCATATGTGCTTCAAGGGCACAATTGCTCGGCCGAGTGCACAAGCTATATCTCACGAGCTCGATGCCCTTGGTTGCCAATACAATGCTTTTACCGACCATGAAATGACCGGATATTATGCCAAGGCGGATAGCAAACATTTCAAAAAGATTTTTGAAATTATTTCTGATATCTATCTCAATTCTACATTTCCGGCATCTGAAATGGAAAAAGAGAAGGGAGTGATTGTGGAGGAAATAAATATGTACGAAGATATGCCACACCGTCATGTGCAAGATTTATTCCAGGAATTACTATATGGTGACCAGCCAGCCGGCTGGAATATTGCAGGTACACGCGAAAATGTGAGGGGGATGAAGAGAAATGATTTTGTAAAATATAAAAAAGAACACTATGTAGCAAGTGCAACAACGATTGTTGTTGCTGGGAATATCGACACAAAGCAAGTTTTAAATGAAGCTAAAAAACATTTCAAGGACGTCCACACAGGAGCAAAAGGCAAAAAGAAAAAAACAATCAGCACACAAAAGAGTCCCGCCGTTTTGTTGAAATACAAAGATAGCGATCAAACTCACTTCGTACTAGGGGTGAGGAGCTTTGATATGTTTAATAAAAAGAATTCTACACTGTCATTACTCGGAGGAATACTTGGTATGGGTATGAGCTCACGACTATTTATAAAATTGCGCGAAGAAATGGGAGTAGCGTACTATGTACGAGCAGGCAATGATACGAGTCTTGACC
This sequence comes from Candidatus Nomurabacteria bacterium, assembly GCA_020846955.1. Classification (GTDB taxonomy): domain Bacteria; phylum Patescibacteriota; class Minisyncoccia; order Phycocordibacterales; family UBA9973; genus UBA8515. The sequence continues at coordinate 2,184 of JADLCZ010000010.1, read as the reverse complement.
ATGGAGCATTCCAGATCTCAGCAGGAGTTACAAATGCGAGAGCAGAGGAAGTAATAAAAGAAATTTTGAAAGAATGTACAAAATTAAAAGACGAATTAGTTAGCGAAAAAGAATTGGCAAAAGTAAAATCATTTATTATCGGGAATTCCAAATTATCACTCGAGGCAACAGATGATATTGCTAATTTCTATGGAGGGCAAGAGATCCTGAAAAGGGAAATGAAGACAATAGAAGAAAAAGCTCGTGAACTCAACAAAGTAACACCAGCCGATATTCGTAATATGGCACGAAAAATATTTATTAAAAAGAATTTAAACCTTGCAATTATTGGTCCTTTTAAGGACGAAGCTAAATTTCAGAAAATACTAGAATTCTAATTTGTGTGATATTATTATAATATGAATGATAGTCCCAAAAATACAACCATTTCCATATCCACTGGTACGCTTGTTCGTGTGGCTGTTATTGTAATTTCTATCTTTGCTCTTATTAAATTGCGTGATATTGTGCTTGTCGTACTTACTGCAATCGTAATTGCTTCATTTATAGAATCAGGGGTCAAGAAGATGAAGCGTTTTATAAAAAACAGGGCAATTGCAGTATTTTTGATTTATCTCGTATCATTTGGAATCGTTATCGGACTTTTTAGTGTTTTTGTACCAGTCTTTTTGGAGGAAATGTCCGCTTTGGTTGATCAATCTGCAAAATATATCCCAGAAGGCAGTATTCTTAATTCATTCCAATCAAATACAATTACAGGAGCAAAAGGGGTTGTCTCGACAATCTCTCACAATGCATCACTTGGCGAAGTCATAAAGAGCACACAAGGACTGGCAGGGAGCTTGTCTGGAGGATTCCTAGCCATATTTAGTGCTGCCTTTGGTGGAATATTGAACCTTGTACTTATTGTTATTATTTCATTTTATCTTTCAGTAAAAGAAAAAGGGATAGAAAACTTTTTGCGTATTGTAGTACCAGACAAGCATGAGGAATATGTAATAGACCTATGGCTACGTACTGAACACAAGATTGGACTATGGATGCAAGGACAGATGTTGCTTGGTGTGATTGTAGGATTGTTGACATATTTGGGTCTTGTTATTTTGGGAGTGAAATATGCTCTCGTTGTAGCATTATTAACAGCGTGTTTAGAGCTCGTGCCATTTGGTATATTACTTGCGGTAATACCTGCTATGCTATTTGGATATCTCGGCGGAGGAGTAAGCCTGGCATTTATGGTGGGAATTTTATATTTTGTTATTCATCAATTTGAAGCATACTTAATATATCCATTGATCGTAAAAAAGGTTGTAGGTATATCACAATTGGTTGTGATATTGTCATTATTAATTGGATATACTCTTGCAGGATTCTGGGGAATTATACTTGCAATACCGTGCGCCGTTTTATTACTTGAATTCCTTGATGACAAAGAAAAGAAAAAGATAATGTCCCGCGTGAATTAATTATGAGTGAAAAAAATTTTGAAAAATCATTTTATTTAACTACGACTTTACCATACGTAAATGCGCCACTTCATATGGGGCATGCATTGGAATTCGTGCGTGCAGATACTATTGCAAGGTACAAGAAGCTCGTTGGTTATGACGTATTTTTCAACACTGGGACAGACGAGCACGGTATAAAAATCTACGAGAAGGCCAAAGAGAAGGGTATGAGTACCCAAGAATTTGTTGATATGGGTTTCGAGACATTCAAAAATCAAATCAAAATGTTTGGCGTAACTGAAGAGGTGCATTTTATCCGTACAACAGACAACGATCACGAGAAAGCAGCGCAAGAATTCTGGAAGAGAGTTTTTGACAATGGATATATTTATAAGAAAACTTACGAAGCAAAATATTGCGTAGGTTGCGAAAGTGAGAAAACAGATAGCGAACTCAATGAGCAAGGGCAGTGTCCGGACCATCCGGGGACCGATTTGCAGATTATAAAAGAAGAAAATTACTTTTTCAAATATTCTGCATTCCAAGGCAAACTTTTGGAATTTTATAAAAAGAATCCTACATTTGTAATTCCAGAATTTCGTTTCAATGAAATTATTTCTTTTGTTGAAAATGGTTTGCAAGACTTCTCTATCTCGCGCCTAAGGTCCAAAATGCCGTGGGGAATACCAGTACCGGGGGACGAGAGCCAGGTGATGTATGTGTGGTTTGACGCACT
>JADLCZ010000009.1 GCA_020846955.1 Candidatus Nomurabacteria bacterium | reverse complement strand
CATTTCTAAAAATTAGTCTTCTTATTGTTCGACACTCTGGGCAAAAGGTTGGTGGAGGGACTTTTATTTTCTCGTAAAAAGAAAAATCATCCGGTTCGATCACGAAGTTCCCTTTACAATTCTGACATATTCGATTTTCATTAATATTACTCATACATTTTTACAACCTGCCCCGTTGCAAATATAAAATATTTTGCTTCGGGGTTTTGGCAATTTTTTGTTTGGGCTTGCATAAAAATCAATTATATTATACCATAGATTTAGGTGTTTGGAGGGTTCGCCCTCTCACGGCTTTCAAGCTGTAGCCAAACACCCACAAATATCCGCACCTATTTAGGTGGGGTTTTTTGTTTTTAATCTTCTTCTGGTAAGCCATCATGAAAAATTCTCGATTTTGTATCTTCGTTCATTCCCCAAAAAGGAATTAAGCTCCAGAAAAACTTCTCACCATTATCAATTTGTTTTACAATAATTTTGACCCGATCTCTTTTTATCAACGCAATAAATTCATAATAAGTAACAATCTTTAATACAGTATCAGTCCTATTGTGGGAACGCACCCTTTCAAACTTTTTTGTCTCAAGTTTCCCTTGTATGGTATGAGATAATTCTAAAATTTCTGGAGCAAGATGAATTAGCTTAAAACGCATATACTGATCTTGTTCGAGACGTGTTTTTTCATGTCTTTTAAATTTAAGATGTTCAAGACCTTGCGCTCCAAAAGAAATTTTTTCTTTAAAATATGGACAGTAAACATCAATAAAACTTTTATACATTCCTTCTCCTTTATTTTTAATTTCCTCAAAATCTTCCATAAAATGATTATAACACAACACAAAACTCAAATTTATAAAACTTCCTGCTGGTAGCACTTTTCACAATAAATAATTTCGGGTCGATCTTTCGCATAGCTGGTTTCAAATTCATTTTGACAACCGTCATTCATACACTTCCTGTGCCAAAGTTTAGGTGGATTTATTTTTTCTAGTCTTTCAAAATGACGACAGTTGGAACATTTATTTGGAATCGGTAAATTAAATCTTTTGTAAAACAATAATTCTTGTGGAATAATTTTAAAGGCTGTGGCACATAAATGATTGCAATGCCCTTCATCAATACAACCAATTATCTCTTCGGTTATTTTATCTGATACTTCATTTATATTTGGTATATTTTCAGGCTTCATCGTTATGCTATAAGACTTCTTTTCAGGAACCCTCCAAGAGTACCCAAATTTTATTGTTTGCTCTTCTGTTATAGGAAAATACTCCTGAGCAACAGTTTCATTGTATGCAAATGGACTCATTGATTGAGGAAAAAATTCACCGAATTTATAAATTTTATCATTATCTAAATACTCCACATTTTTCATTTGCTCAATAATTTTTGGAGCAAGAGTTTGGTATTCTTCTTTTGTGTATTGTTTATTAAAAATACAATAAGATTTTTTCCTAAGACTAATACAACCTATTAAATTATCACAATTGTAACAATCGTCAGAGTAAAAAACATCGTGGGAGAAATACACCCTATTTCCAAATAGAACTCTATTATCACCAAAACCACTATGCAATTCATATGTGTCCATTGTCCCAACCCCTACATGATCTACATCGTATGTATTTTTTGTTTGGCCATAAGGAATAAAAAAAGAATATCGACAATCTTCACTATCTGAAACAGAAAAGCATCTGTGACAATTATTTACTTGTTCTAAATCATCACCTGTTGAATTATCAATATTGCGAACCCAAGCATACTTCCTAGGGAACTGTATACTATGTTCATAAAATTTCTTGGAAAAAGTATTAATACCTTCGATTGTTTCTAAATTAAATGATTCCTTTATTTTTAAATATTCCTCCTTTGTATATTGCTGATTTAAAATACAGTGGGATTTATTACGGAGATTTGTACAACCAATACAATCAATACAATTTCGACAACCGTATAAAAACCACCCATTCACACAATCCTCTGAATAACTAGAAAAAAATAACTGACTAGATCTTTTTATGTGTATTGAATCATAGCAATATTCACACTTATTAGAAAAATCAACATCAACACAATCTTTAAGATCAAAATTTTGCGCGCAATAAACACAATCTTCATAGTTCCGCCCACCGAAGCAAAGATATGAATTATTTACGTAAACAAGTTGATTTGTATATTCACTATGCACAGCAAAATCCTGATACAGACTTCGTCTTGGAACAATTGCCATTAATTCCTTGTATTGCTCAAAAAACGACTTCGATAAATTGTATTCAACTCCGTATGACAAAGCATCCCAATTATCTGATGAATAACATTCGTTGCAATATATAACATATGGCTTACCCTCGCTATACATAGAGATAACATTCTTCTGGCAAAGATTACACTTTATTTTATATAAAGCCCTTTCGTTACGGAAACTCATTCTCCGTATCATTCGACACTCTGGGCAAAAACTTGGTGGAGGAACTTTAATTTTTTCATAGAAAGAAAAATCATCTAGCTCTATTACAAAATTACCTTTACAATTCTGACACATTCGATTTTCATTAATCTTACTCATACATTTTTACAACCTGCCCCGTTGCAAATATAAAATATTTTGCTTCGGGGTTTTGGCAATTTTTTG
>JADLCZ010000008.1 GCA_020846955.1 Candidatus Nomurabacteria bacterium | reverse complement strand
GCCTCATAGAAAATTTCTACAGCATAATCTGTAGTACCTCCACCTGGTTCCGACTTCCAGCTTATCAATCCTGGGTAGCGCACAGAGCGTACATCGAGGCCGAATTTAGTATTGTAATATTGGCAAAGCATCTCTCCTGCGTATTTGGTAATCCCGTACATTGTAGAGGGCTCAATAACAGTTTGTTGTGGAGTGTTGTCTCGTGGGGTTGTCGGGCCGAATACTGCGATAGAGCTTGGCCAAAAGATTTTTAAATTTTTATCTACACCTAAGTCCAAGATTTGTCGGAGGCTACCCATGTTGAGATCCCAACAAAGCTTCGGGTTCTTCTCTCCTGTAGCAGATAGTAAGGCTGCAAGTAAATATATATCTGTAATTCCTTCTTTTTCTACAACTTCTCGAGTTTTTACAGCGTCGGTAGCATCGAGTTGTATGTATGGTCCATCGGCAAGCATGGGGTGGTTGTCACGCAAGTCACTTGCGAAAACGTTTTCATTTCCATGAATTTTACGCAAAGCTAAAGTTAGCTCTACCCCTATCTGACCACACGCCCCCATTATCAAAATTTTACTCATTTTTATATAAATTAATTAATAAATTTTTATCCTCATTGCTAAATTTTATTCCCCTACGCTCCATCATCCTCGTGGCAATCTTTTCTGTTACTTCTATTGGGATTTTTTTAGTATTGTCTTTCCCATAATAATTCACGAAATTCGGCACATCTGTTGTAACAGTACTGTATATATGTGCACCTACACCGATTACTTTGCCTGTATATATAGATACATTGATTGCAGTCTTTACGTGGTCGGCGATAATTGAACCAAGTTTTAGTTCTCCAGTTTCTACCCCATTCATTTTTATTGGACCAAAAGTATTTTTTACATTTGAAAATGATGTGCCTCCTCCTATGTTTACCCACGAGCCTACATATGCCTCACCAATAAATCCATGATGTCCTTTATTTGTAAAACTTTCAAAAATCGTATTACTCACTTCTCCCCCGATTCGGCAAACTTTGCCAATATAAGAGTGCGAAATGTTTGCATGGGCTTTTATAATAGTACCCTCATCAATTCTTAGCGGTCCACATAAATAAACAAATGGTTCTATTATCACATCTTTTTCTATAACTATTATTCCTTCACTTGTATTGAAAACTACAGAGCTGTCTACACTAGCACTTGTATATACATACACATTCGGTGCGAGAATTTTGTAATCTAGATTATTTTCTAGAATTTTTGTTTTGTATTTATTTAAATTATCTGCGAAATTCTTTTTATGTAGTGTGATGAGCTCGTATAATTCTGCGGGCTCAGTAAAAAGTTCGCCTTTAGCAAAACCAAGTTTTTCTTCTTCGGAAATAGAAAATCCACCAGAGTGTATATCGGTAATTTGGCGAGTGAGAGTAATAGGATATAGTTTTGTATTTAAGGCTTCCTCCATAATGCTAATATATCACAATTTTCCTTGCCTGTCTTTGCTCTATAAATGTGTTATATTCTTAATATGGCTATTATAATTTTTGACTTTGACGATACACTTTTTGATACTAAACGTTTTAATAATGATGTTATTGAGCGTTTTGTTGTGTATGGAGTAGATGAGGGGCTTGCAAGGCAAGCATATCATGATACAAAAATCCAAACAGGTAATTACAATTTAGCTGACCATATAAATATTATCCAAAATTTAAATAATACAGAAATCCCAAAAGATTTTCATGATTGGTTCGAAAGCTTGGATTTAACGTCATACGTTCTTCCACAATCTACTGAGATGCTAAATAATCTAGCTCAAGATCACACTTTACTATTACTATCGAAAGGCAAAGACGATTTCCAAAATTTGAAAATCAACCGTTCAAATTTAGCAAAACATTTTAACGAGATACATATAACACCAGATGAAAAAGAGATTTTTTTAACAGATAAAATTTTTAATGATAAAGTTATTTTTATAAACGACAAAGAAAATGAGAATAATAAAATTAGTATTGAGTACCCACATTTCCAGATTGTTCATAGGCACGAGAATATAAAGGCAGAAGATATTTTGAATATTATAAAATCGAGCATGTAAAAGGAGGAACTGTGTTCCTCCTTTCATTGTAGATTATTTAATCATGGCTTGGACCATTACTAGCCCCTTGGATACCAACTTTTATTCCTGCAATGCGTGATGCATACAGGACTGCTTGTTTAACATTTTCAAAACCAGTTTCCCTGATTTTTTTAATGTTTTGATTTAGTAGTGAAACACACAACGAGGCTGTAAACCAATCTCCAGCTCCAGTTTCGTAGATTTCGGAATAATGATTATCATAGGCCTCATACTGTTCAGAGTTTCCAAGAAATGAAAATCTACCACCTTTATCACTATTCGTGATTATAAGTAGAGATACTCCTAATTCGTGGTAATCTTTGATGTGCATTTTACTGGATTTAAATTCAGTTTCATTCATGGATATAACATCCATCATTGAAACAACAGAACTGAATTGCTCATTTTGGATTAGGTCAATTTTTGGAATCAGAATATTGTTTGAGTCTGACCCAAAATTGTCCTTCAAGAACAGTTTTTCTTCATTACTGTCCCTGATACCAGAGGCAATTTTCCATTCAAACCCTTTGAATGCACTTTTAATAACATCCCTGTTTTCCATAAAAATGCTTGTTACAATTGCTCCTTTGAATTCATATACATGCTCGCTTACTTTGTCCCCATTCTTCTCGCGAATAATATTTGAGGCGTTAGTTCTTTTCAAGCATGGTATAGTAGTTGTTCTTATCCCGGATCTTGTTGGGACGTCATTTAAGATATGGGAGTAAAAATCTCCTTGCATATCAGGACCAACAAACTGTACAAGATCAGGGTGGTAACCCTGATTTATTAAGGCGGCAATTAGATTGGCTGATGATCCACCAATTTCCGTTTGATAATTATCTGCTTTTATTTTTGAGTAATGGGAAGGAATATTCTCGCTATTTATTTCCCAATAACTTTCAAAGGCTACAGATGGCCCTACTATAATCGTTTTACTAGTATTAGCATCTTCTTCCATGATTATCAATGTTTTTTCTTCATTATATCCTTATTTGTGCTGAAATCAAGCATAAAAAAATTCTCCAAATTTGGAGAATTTTTTATTATATTTATCTCATCAAATACTTTTTAGGATTTTTCGAAAGGTCAAAGAAGTCGTCTGCAACCTCCTTGAGCTTCATGGATGTTGATTTATCGAATGATACGACTTCTACCTGTATCAGGCGTGCTTGGAGGTACTCCACAAGTGGTATGAAATCTCCATCACCAGTCACTAGTACTACTGCATCGAGGCGTGAAGACATTTTGATCACATCTACTGTAATTCCCACATCCCAATCCCCCTTTTTCGCCCCACCGCCAAAAATCTGTAATTCTTTTGTTTTTGTTTCTATACCTAGCTTAATAAGCGCATCGAAAAAGTTCTTCTCATCGCCACCCTCGCTTGATATCACATAAGCTGTGGCGCGCACAAGCTTCCTATCTGCCAAAGAGTCTTTTAGAACCTGCCCGAAGTTCACTTTTCTTTTATATAAATTTTTTGCGCTGTGATATAGATTCGATGTGTCTATAAATACCCCAACTCTTTGATCTTTGTGTTTAATAATCATTTTAATTTCTATTACTTACTAATATTTTTTTGCCCTTATTTTAATAGTATACCCCCGTAGTGAATTTTGACAAAGCGCTTTGCGCGCTTTCCATAGAATAGAAAGCATTGTCAAAATCTACTACGGGGTGCCAAAATCAAAACATCTCGACTAATCGAGATGTTTTGATTTTATGCTACTGCTTTTAATTTTTTTGTAATTGTTGCGTGGCGAGCTTTGTCGGACTTCTCTAAATGTTTTAGATGTGTACGGCGGTCGGCTACCATCTTGATCAATCCACGGCGTGAGTGATTGTCTTTCTTGTGTTTCTTCAAGTGGAGAGCCAATTCATCAATACGCACACTGATCATTGCAATCTGTACCTCTGGACTGCCTGTATCTTTGTCGTGAATCTGATTTTTCTTTATAATTGTTGCCTTTTTCTTTGCTTTTAACATAGTGCATATATTAGCACAGATTATAAAAAATTGCAATATCTAGGAGTTTGGGCACAGAAGTATTAAATTTTACGAGTAGGTGTGGGCGCGCCGAAGATTTCTGCCAATGGGCAGAAATCGTAGAGGGATAAGCGAGTAAAATTTGATACTTCTGTGCCCAAACGAACTTCTTGAATGTGGATAACTTTACCCCGAAGCATTTTCAAAATTGGATTTTCTATTTTAACCTTGTGTTTTATAAGCTTTTTCTCTTTATTTTTAAAATATATTAAAAATGCGACGGGGCATGCTTGACTTTCCCACTTTAGTTTGATAAAGTGGGTAGGTAATGGAAAACGAAGTAAAAACAAGTAAAGAAATCAATTGGGACTCAAAAGTGAACAATCAGTTACTCAACGCAGTCCTAGCACTTGAATCCAAAGATGAAACGAGGCGTTTCTTGCGTGACCTAATGACCGAAGGCGAGATTGAAGAATTCGCCAAGCGCCTCGAAGCCGCTCGCCTACTCTCGACCGACACACAATATAGTGCAATTATAGAAAGTACTGGCCTTTCCTCTACTACGATAGCTCGCATCTCCAAATGGCTCAAAGGATCACTCGGCGGATATCGTTTAATTTTATCTCGCATTTCTAATTCATCTTTGCATCATCACAATCCATCCAAAATTGGGAAAGGATTGTCTTTGACGCGTACATAATTGTATTTACCTCGAAACCAACCCCTTCTCAATTTTGAGAAGGGGTTATTTTTTAATCCAAACAAAACATTAGTTCTTCACATATGAAAACAGAGTTAACCAATACATTTGATCCACGCTTTATTAGGAAATTAAAAGAGTTGACTGGGGCAGATTCTAATCAAATTGAATCTTATTTATCACAGCTTAACTGTAGGTCTGAAGAAGTTTTGAAACCTAAATTTATTCCTAGGTATTTAAAACCGGAGCATCTATATCTTGCAATAAAGATTTTTTTTGAAAATCCAAACGAAGAGATTGATATACCGAAGCTTGAGAATGAATATTTCCCAATTTAAAAAAATGGAAAAATGTAAAAAATCACCAAATGGTAAACATAAAATTGTTTATCCAAGAATGGAGGAGAGTCTAGATCGTGAAAGAAAAATTCACAATCCTTACTGTAGTTTCTGCTTTGAAACACAGCAAACTAAATTATTAGTAATCAAAGCCCCGCTATTTATTGGTGAAAGGTTGCGATGAAAAATTAGTGTTGGAGAAAATTAAAATTCTCCAACAACTATTCTTCCTCGCAAGGAAGGTTATTAATTAAAAATAAAAATGTATGAATGATGCATCAAAAATAAAAGAAGTAGAAATTAGAGGTGAAAATTTAACAATAGAGGAAGTTGTAGCTGTTGCTCGTTATGGTGCAAAAGTTGTTGTTCCGAAAGAAAGTATTGAGCGTATAGAGAAAAACTGGAATACGCTTGAGAAAATGATTACTGATGGCAAAGTAATGTATGGTACCAATACTGGGGTTGGCGCTTTTGGTAATTCTGTTTTACCAAAAGAAAAAACGATAGAACTCTCGTATCGGATGGTGCGGGCGCACGCATCCGGGGTCGGTGATCCAGTAAATGAAGAAATAGCACGCTCATGCATACTCCTTAGGATGAATGTTTTTGCAAAGGGTTATTCTGGAATTCGTCCAATTATTATGGAGACAATGTGTGAAATGCTCAATAAAGGAATTGTTCCTTTTATTTGCGAAAAAGGTTCTGTTGGTACAAGTGGAGATCTTGCCCCTCTTTCACAAATGGGCCTTGTAGTATTTGGTGAAGGGCAAGCTTTTTATAAAGGAAATTTATATGAAGGAAAAGTAGCAATGGAAAAAGCTGGGATCAAACCAGTCAAGCTAATGTACAGAGAAGGTTTGGCCCTTATAAATGGTACACAATTTACTACATCATATGCATGTTTTGATATTTATGAAGGTGAGCGCTTGATTCGCAACTCTGAAATATCAGCGGCAATGACAATAGATGCACTCAATTGTGTTGAACTTGCATATGATGCTCGTTACCACGCTCTTCGCCCGTTTAAGGGCCAAAATGATAGTGCCTCTAATATCCGGTTACTTCTTGAGGGTAGCGAAATTTTAAAACAACCAAAACAAAATGTTCAGAATGCATATAGTTTGCGCTGCACCCCACAAGTTGTAGGAGCATGTCGTGATACTCTCGATTTTGCGAAACAACAAGTTGAAATTGAAATAAATTCCTGCGCAGATAACCCTCTATATTTTACGGAGGAAGAAATATGTCTTACTGGAGGAAATTTTCACGGAGAGCCTGTAGGTATAGCAATGGATGCGCTCGGGATTGCAATGAGTGAGATTGCAAATATTTCTGAGCGTAGGACAAATAATCTTTTGGATCCGGTACTTTCAGGTGGGATGCCAGCATTTCTTGTACAAGGCAAGGAAGAAGACAAAGGACTCAATAGCGGATTAATGGTCGCGCAGTATTCACAAGCGGCTCTGGTTTCTGAAAACAAAATTCTCGCTCACCCCGCAACAGTGGATAGCATACCTGTTTCTGCTAACCAAGAGGATCACGTTTCGATGGGTTCTATTGCAGCTCAAAAATGCATGCAAATTATTAAAAATGCACAATATGTAATTGCGATTGAATTTTTTGCGGCAGCACAAGCGTATGAAGTAAAAAAATTATTTAATCCCTCAAAAGCAGGGCGAGTTGCTCTTAATATTATTCGATCCAAGGTTCCTGAAATTACAGAGGATCGTGAATATTATCGTGATATTGAAAAAATGAAAGAGTTTGTAGTATCGTACGAAATTCTTTATACCGTCGATGGTGGGATCAAGGGCTTAAAATAAAATGAAAATTATAGAAAAAAAAATAAATATTTATCAAAACAAAAAACCAGCATATGATTATTTGGATTACAATAAACAAAAAGAATACTGGAAAATGGATTTAGAGGAATATGGAGCGATGACAATCTCAACTTATATTGGGTTTGCTACAGGGATATTCTTTCTTGTAATAGCATTACGTTTCTACAGCCTTGTTTCGTTTATTGTTTTTATTTTTGGTGCATATATGAGTTATATGTTACTAAGTATTATTTTTAAGGATTTTTTAGGAAGAAATTCATTATAACTATTATAATTTATCAATTAATAATATTTTTATGAAAATAGGATTTATACAATTCGTGCCCAAGTTTGGCAACAAAAAAGAAAATATTGCGAAAATAAAAAAATTGGTAAAAAATAATAATGCTGATTTATTTGTTCTACCAGAAATGTGCACAACGGGATATATGGTTGCAAGCAGGAAAGAATTAATTTCTATGGCTGAGTCTATAGATGGTCCAACAGTTCAGAGCCTAATAGATGTAGCAAGAAAGAATAATACATGTATAATTTTTGGCCTACCGGAGTTATTTGGTGATAAGGTATTTAGTACTGCTGTTGTTGTGGACCCGGATGGAGTGATTGCAAAACACCAAAAATCTCATTTGTTTCTAAAGGAAAAAATATTCTTTAATCAAGGTGAAACAAAACCAACTATTTTTGAGTGGCGAGGAGCTAAGATTGGACTTGGAGTTTGTTATGATTATATGTTTCCAGAATATTGGAGAGTTCTTGGTTTAAGAGGTGTCGATATCTTTTGCAATACTGCTAATTTTGTTTTTGATTATGGATTCAAAATGATGCAAGCACGGAGTATTGAAAATGGAGTTTTCTCGATTACCGTTAATCGTGTAGGTGTTGAACGGGGCCAAAAATTCAAAGGAGGAAGTGAAATCGTAGATAATAAAGGAAATATTTTGGCTAAAGGAAACGATACTGAATGTGTAAAAGTTGTAGAGGTTGACCCCACCATTTCAAGAAACAAAAAATGGAATGAGTATAATGATCTTTTTAAAGACAGAAGGATTGATTTGTATAAAGAGGACTATTAATAGAGATATAATAATTATTACAATTTATTTTTCAAATTCCCCAGAAGGATGTCGTAGCCTTGAGAGACATTTTGTTTTGGGTCGACATTTAGGCCCTCCAGGAATTCATACAATTCTTGGAAGATTTGAACGCTATCGATATTTTCTTCAACAAGTTTTTCAACTTCTATAAATGAGCCAAGGTCCTCGACTTCGTCTATGCAGATTTCGTAATCTTTGTACTTCCCTACTATTCTATTTTTCTTCACTTCTACAAATAAATAATATCCGAGCATTAATATTGATTCGTGCATTTGGATTGGGTCCGATATTTCGAATTCCTTCTCTATTTTATCTAGAGCTTGGGTTGGAGAATACTTGAGAGCAAAAAGGGATTTGGTCTTGTCGCCGATTGTTTCGGTCCGGATACGCAAGATATTCTGACCCACAATATTCCCGCCTGTGAATTTGATATTGTTTGGGAAATAGACTTTATCGATTTGGTATTTGGATATATCAAAAGTACAACCCAAATCCACTAACTTTTTCATTAATGTTTCTTTGTCTGTAATCTTTGCCTTGACCTCGATTTCTCGCATTCACCAATTATACATGAATACATAAATGTATGGTAAAATTATTGTGCGACACTATGACAAAACTCGAAACATTAAAACGTGAATTTCTAGAGCATATCGAAATCGAGAAGGGACGAGCTCTAAAGACAGTAGAGAATTACGACCATTATATTAGCCGTTATTTCGAATTTTCCAAAGCCAAAAATCCCGAGGATATTACAGCTGTATCGGTTCGTGAATTCCGATTATGGCTCAACAGGCAATCAATGGGCAACAACCGTGCCACTGGCAAAACAGTTTCCCGCAAAACCCAAAATTATTATATGATTGCACTCAGAGTTTTCTTGAAATTCCTTACTCGCAGGAAAGTGGAATCAATGTCTGCCGAGGAAATTGATTTGGCAAAAATTCCTGAACGCCACTTAGACCTCATCTCATCCAACGAGCTCACTCGCCTATTGAAATCTTCGGAGGGTGACGATATCAAATCTCTTCGTGATAAATCTATTCTCGAACTTCTCTTCTCTACTGGGCTCCGTGTCTCAGAATTGTGTTCACTTACTAACGATTTTGATTTAAGTGCAGAAGAATTCTCGATCCGTGGTAAGGGTGGCAAAGTGAGAGTTGTCTTCGTTTCACCAGAAGCTCGTGATGCATTGAAAAAATATTTGGCATTAAGGAAAGATATGTCCGATGCCCTCTTTGTGCAGGTAGGTAAAGAAATAGAAAATAAAAAAGATGTGTCTGGCCTTACACGCCGATCGATAGAGCGTATTGTTAAACAGTGCGCCGTCAAAGCCGGTATTTCCAAAAAGGTTACTCCGCACGTGATCCGCCACTGCTTCGCGACCGACTTACTCTCTAATGGTGCCGACATACGCTCCGTGCAAATGATGCTCGGCCATGCCAACATCGCAACGACTCAAATTTATACTCATGTTACCGATGCCCATCTTCGCGATGTACATAAGAAGTTTCACTCGAAGGGAAAATAATATCTGGTATAATAAAAATATGAAACTAATTTCTTGGAACACAAATGGTTTGCGGGCGACGGTGAAGCAAGGCAACTTTGATCCTCTTTTCAAGAAGTACAAAATGGATATTCTTTGCCTGCAAGAGACCAAGTGCGAGGCAGTACAGCTCGATGACAAAACAAAAAATGTAAAAGGTTACACATCTTACTTCTCGCACTCACTTGGACGTAAGGGATACAGTGGTGTCGCAATTTATACAAAAGTTGTTCCTGAGAAAGTGGAATATGGAATCGGTATACCAGGCCTTGATGATGAAGGGCGCACAGTGGTAGCATATTTCAAGAAAGGTGATTTCGGAATGAAAAATAAATTCATTGTATTGAATTGTTATTTTCCAAATGGAGGACAAGGGCCACATAGATTAAAATACAAATTGGAATTCTATGAAGCCTTTTTGAAATTGATTGATAGGAAGAAGAAGCTAGGCTACTCAATAATTTTCACCGGAGATGTGAATACTGCACACGAAGCTGTGGATCTGGCTCGGCCAAAAGCGAATGAGGAGAATACCGGCTTCCTACCAATTGAGCGCACATGGATTACAAAAGTTATCGCACATGATTATATAGATACATTTCGCTACTTGTATCCAAACAAAAAGGATATGTATACATACTGGGACCAAAAGACTGCATCACGCGAGAGGAATGTCGGTTGGAGAATAGACTACTTTTTCGTCTCCAAAGATTTGATAAAAAATGTGGATGAATCCAAAATGCTCTCAGATTACCTAGGCTCCGACCACTGCCCTATCCTGCTTGAAGTAAAATAACCCCAACTTGCAACTCAACGCGGTAGCGTTAGTCTGCAACACACTTTACCAACCTAATCCTATGGGTTTGAGTTGGTAAATTTGGTTTTTTTCGTTTTGCGTGGTAGTTTTATTAAAAAGAAAAAAAATGGCAAGATATTTCCCAATTATTTTCCTTCTCATATTTGGGATTGGCATTATCATATTTATTAGTAGAATGCCAAAGGATGATAAAAAAGATAGGCATAGCTAGAATTTTTTGTAATACAAAAAATTCTAGCTATTTTTGATTATCGTATATATAATATTTATATGAACAAAACTTGCCAAAATTGTAAGAAAGATTTCGTCATCGATGAGTGGGACCAGCTTTATTATAAAAAGATAAATGTCCCTCATCCAACATGGTGTCCAGCATGTAGGTTTGTTCGTCGTGTGTCGAACATAAATGGATTCACTGTTTTTTATCGCAATTGTGATAAATGTGGCAAGCGTACCCTCTCTGCATATCCACCATCGCAAAAGATTACAGTGTATTGCCAGCCTTGCTGGTGGGGTGATACTTGGGACGGTACAGAATACGAGATGGAATATGACCCAAGTCGTAATTTCCTTGAACAAGTAAAAGAGCTAAGTGAGAAGACTCCTTACTGCGCACTTGAGACAACATACCTAACTCTTAAGGATTGTGAATATTGTAATGCAATTGCTTATAGCAAAAATTGTATTCTGGCTAGCTGGTCCGACTATTGTGAAAATGTTTGTTACTCCGGATTCAATAACGGAGTCAAAGATACATCCGATTGTTTGCGTATGCAGGATTCGGAACTTTGTTATGAATCAATTGGACAAAATAAATCTTACCGCACTCTGTATTCTGAAGAATGTGATTCTTGTACTGATGTATGGTTCTCTCGTAACTGCTATGGATGTACTAATTGTATCGGTTGCGTAAATTTGCGCGGAGCATCTTATAGTATTTTTAATGTTAAATATTCAAAAGAGGAATACATAGATAAATTAAAAGAAATGCGATTAGATACTCGAACAGGTATAAAGAAAACAAAAGAAGAGGCCGAGAAATTTTGGAAAACATTCCCCTATCGTGCATATAGTGGCAATACTTTCAATCTTAATACCACAGGTGAGTATGTGTATGGATCAAAAAATTCAAAAGAAATGTATGTTTCAAATGGCGCCGAGGATTGTAGGAATTGCCAATTCATTACAGTGGCACCAGCGCGCGACTGCATGGATTATTCTGGCTGGGGCAACAATGCCCAACTCATTTATGAGTCTGCAAATATCGGAGATAATGTAAGCAATGTGAAATTTTCTTGTTACTGTTTCCCTGATGTATTGAATACTGAATACTCTATGTGGGTAATCGCTGGTAAAAATAATTTCGGCTGTGTGAATTTGAAACGCAAACAATATGCAATTCTCAATAAAGTTTATGATCAAGAAACTTACGAAAAATTGAAAGAGCAAATAATCGAGAGCATGAAGAATGATCCTTACATAGATAAGCTCGGGCGCAAATATTATTATGGAGAATTTTTTCCACCAGAATTCGGCAAGTATTCATACAATACCTCGAACGCCAATAAATTTATCCCAAAGACAAAAGAGCAGGCCGAGAGTGAAGGATATTTCTGGCACGAAGAGCCCGAAGCTATTATAGAGTTTACAATCTATGGCAAGAATTTGCCTGATACACTTGTCGAAAGCGGAGATGCAATCTTAGACGAAGTTATCGCTTGTACGACTTGCCCGAAGAAATACAAAATCATTCAACTCGAATACAGCATCTTGCAAAGATTAAATATTCCTATTCCAGACCAATGCCCAAAATGTCGAGGCAAAGCTCGCTTTGCCAAAATTAATCCTCCAATATTCTACGAGCGCAATTGCGCCAAATGTAATACTGAAATTACAACAGCCTTCGCCCCAGAAAGACAGGAAATAATCTATTGCGAAAAATGCTACCAAGGAGAATTTGTTTAAAAAATGTTAAAATTTTAATCAAAAACCCCGTATAAACAAAATCTACGGCCGTAGATTTTGTTTATACTAGTTTTTTAGACACGGTTATAGTAAATCCTCTTCTTTGGCTTTGAATATCTTTATATATTGTAAAAGTTTTTCTTTATGGAGATATTCAATAAATTCTTTCGGCAGACTTGGACCAAACCACAAGCTTTGTTGTACAAATTCGAAACCAAATGAAATTAATTCATAGCGTAGCCAGTCTCGGTATTTACGATTCTTCTCTGGGATATCAAAAGCAACGATTGTATTTTTAACTTGTTTTGTTTTTAGATTTTGTTTCGTGAAATATGGCCTATGCTTGTTGCCTTTCAAAAGCATTGCCTTACCTACATTTGTAATATGCCAACTTGTTCCCTTTTGAGAAACGAGCCCTTTCTTTTTAAGCCTTGAGAGAGTTGTGCGCAAACTATTCTTGGATTTATCCCAAGGCTTTTCGTTGTAGATCATTTCATAAATTGTACTGTATCCACCTGGATAATTACTGACTGCTCGCAATGTTTCTTTTATCAAATTTATTCCCATATTTTATAGTATAAACAATTTCAACGGCCGTGTAAAATGTTTATATGTGGATATAGTTTTAAGGTTTAGTATGCTATTTTTGTTGTTTATTTATTGTGATATACTTTATAAATGAAACAAAAACCTATACATATAATTGTTACTGGTGGAACAATTGATTCTCATTATGATGGGACCAAAGATACAGCTGTGCCGAATAAAGAATCCATACTTCCTGATTATATGAAAATGATAAGATTGTATCGGAAAGTTACTTTTACAACTGTTTGTATGAAGGACAGCCGTTCTCTTACTGTATCTGATCGTGCAAAAGTTTTGAAAGCAGTAATAGAGTCTCCATACAAGAATATTGTTATTACTCATGGTACATACACAATGCCAGACACTGCACGCTTTATTGCAAAGAAAATTGATGGGGGGGGTTCCAAGAATGATAAAGTTATAATACTTACAGGCTCAATGATTCCTCTTGTTGGGTTCTCACCATCAGATGCGGGATTTAATCTTGGATATGCCCTTGGTAAATTTGATAGCCTAGAGCCTGGAGTTTATGTTGCAATGAATGGTGAAATCTTTTCTCCAGAGGAAGTAGTGAAACTCCTCTCTCAAGGAAGATTCAGTTCAATTTTAAATAAATAGTTTTCACAAAAATACCCATCTAACCTTATAGCGCTAGATGGGTATTTTGTTTGTTGTGTGGGGTTTATATTCTGATACAATAAATAGATGGAAACAAAACAGTGTCAAAATTGCAAACAAAATTTTACTATTGAAGCTGACGACTTTTCTTTTTATAAGAAAATGAATGTGCCGGCACCGACTTTCTGTCCCCTATGTCGTGCACAGCGCCGTTTCACTTTTCGCAATGAACGTGTGCTTTATAAGCGTAAGAGTGATTATTCTGGGAAAGAAATTCTCGCGATGTTTTCCGAACAATCTGGAGTTAAAGTTTATGAAAATGATATTTGGCAGAGTGATGTCTGGGATCCAATGGAATACGGCGTAGATTATGATTTTTCAAAACCATTTTTTACTCAATTTTTTGAACTTTTTAAAAGGGTTCCAATTCGTGATCGTGGAGTAGTGTACGAAATAAATAGTCCTTATGCTAATCACGCAAGTAATCCAAAAAATAGTTATCTTGTGTTCAACACTAAAGAGCCCGAGGATTGTATGTATGGTCACGGGATAAATCAATCACGATATTGCGTAGACATATCTCACATTTCTAAATGTGAATATTGCTACGAGGGATTTTGGCTTACACAATGTACTAACACAATTTTTTCTTCACAATGCACAAACTCTTTTAATATGATGTTTTCAAAAAATTGTGTAGGGTGTAATGATTGCTTTGGCTGTGTGAACTTGCGCAACAAATCTTATTGTATTTTCAATGAAGAATACACTAGAGATGAATACTTGAAAAAAATTGAATCTTTCAACATTGGCTCTTACAAAAGTTTGCAAGATTTGAAGATAAAAGTTTTGGATTTTTGGATGCAATTCCCAAATAAGTTTATCGAAGGCCTGCTTAATGATAATGTGTCAGGTAATTATATCGATCACTCAAAAGATGTATATAAATCAATGCTTGTAAGGGAAAGTAGGAATATGCGCTATTGCCAATATGTCCAAGAGCTCCCTGGTAGCCAAGATTGCATGGATTATTCTATCTGGGGCGACAATAATCAATTGGTGTATGAATGTCATTCTTGCGGTGTTGGGACGCAAAATATAAAGTTCTGTGTATTGTGCCAAGAAAATGTTCATGACTTGGAATATTCTATGTTCTGCACCCGTGGATCAGAAGATCTTTTTGGGTGTGTCGGTTTGAATAAAAAATCTTATTGCATTCTCAACAAGCAATACACAAAACAGGAATATGAAATATTGGTTGAGAAAATAAAAAAGCATATGGACGAAATGCCATATGTAGATAAAAACGGTATCGTATACAAATATGGCGAATTTTTCCCGAGCGAGCTTTCCCCTGTTTCATACAATACAACACTGGCGCAAGAATATTTCCCATTAACAAAAGAGAATGCAATAAAAGCTGGATATGTCTGGGAAGATGAAATTGAACGAAATTATAAGATTGATATAGAGTCGGGGAATCTGCCAGATCATATAAACGATGTACAAGATGATATTTTAAATAAAATTATAAGTTGTGCTCACAAAGGTGAATGTAATCAGCTTTGCACAACTGCATTTAAAATTATTCCAGACGAGCTCACAATGTATAGGAAATTTGGCGTGCCACTACCACGACTGTGTTCGAATTGTCGTACATTTGAACGACTCAAGCAAAGAACGGGCATCAAGCTTTACTCCCGTCAATGCATGAATGAAGGTTGCCAAAATACTTTTGAAACAGCATATAATCCTGATAGTAAAGATATAGTATATTGCGAGAAGTGCTATCAACAAGAGGTGATTGTTGAGTTAACCATATGGGGTGACAAACATGGTAGATTGGGGTGACAAAGGCTAATTACCTTTTAATAACCTTAATCTAAGCATTAATAACAATATGGCAAACAAAAATCAAACACCGGCATATCCGGCTAAAATGAGAAAAAGATGCAAAAATTTGGTCGATAAAGTAGGTAAAACAGTAGCTGAAATTTGTGATTCATACGGTATATCAAAGAAAACATATTACAAGTCGAGAGCTTACGATTGCGGTAGTGTCTTGTATCGTGGAAAGAAGGAGCACCCAGAAACTAAAATAAAAGGAGATATTAAAATTCTAATTTGCGAAGAAAAAGAAAAAACAAACTATGGGCCATTAAAAATGAAGCTCCTAATTAAGAGAAGATTTAATATCGAAATATCAACTACATCAATATACAAATTCTACAAAAAGAAAGGATTGATTCGAAGACCACAGAAAAAACTAGCGTGGTATACACCACTTAAAGAGCCTTTAATTGCAAGATTTCCAGGAGATGTAATGCAAATGGATGCTAAGTATATATGGGAAGATAATATGAGAAAATACCAGAGAACATTCGTTGATATATGGACTGGGATGCAATTTGCTTACGTAACAAGCACAATGACAGCCGAAGATACAATTAATGCTTTTTTAAACGCAGAGAAATATTTTCCATTTAAAATATTTGGAATACAAAATGATAATGGAAGTGAGAACAGAGGAGATTTTCATAAATTTCTTGGAGAAAGAGGAATTGCCCACTATTTCATCCCCAAATCTTCTCCACAATGGGATGGATCTGTTGAAAGAGCCCATGGAGTTATTGATCAAGAATATTACTTGAACCCAAGAAGAGCATGGAAAACTTTGAGTGAATATTTAATGTGGTACAATTACGAAAGAATTCATTTAGGGAAATATCTTAATGGTATGATTCCGATTGAAAAGTGGCAGGATTATCAATTAAAAGTGTCACCTCTTAAGGTTAACTAAACATGATATAGCTTTATTTTAAAAAATAGGTAGAATGAAGAAAAAGGCTCTTGAGTGCAATTATTATTGTACAAATTGAGTAAATTTAACTATTAATTTTTTAAAAAAATGAAAATTTTTATTTCTGCAAAGTCTTGGCCCCAAGCCATGCGAGCTCAAAAATCTTTTTCAATGCATTGGCAATTTCCCCTGACTCGATGATAATTCCAAGTTTTTCACTCCACGATGCAATCATTACTTTGTTATCATAAATTTCTATCCCTGGAGAAAACATAAAATCATTTGCCGGCACCAAGGCCAAGTCCCGTATCTCTTCTTTATTTTGAGATTTTCTTTCAAGAGCCATTGGTGTGTCGAGTACAATTCCCCGCGCGGAAATTTGAGCTTGTACTCTACGCTTGTAGTATTCTTCAAAATATTTTGGTAGTACTGGATGTGCTGTTTCGTAATTTGCAAATGCAACAATTGGTCCATGAGCTGTAAGTGTATCATCAAAAACTTCTTGTAGCCCTTCTACCCCCTCATAGAACATAACTTTTGGTCGTTGATTTGTATTATGAATTAGTTTTAATTCAGGCAGGAGTGTTTCGACTGTTTCTAGCATTTCCTTTTTTGTTTCAATTTCTTTTTCAATATATTTTTTGAGAGTCTCTGGAGGTTCGGCAACATATTCCTGCTTTGGCTCTTTGCCAGATATTGATATTAAATTTTTTGCAACCAGATTATTTAAAATATTGTACCCATTTGTTCTATTTACTTGAGCCTTGCGAGTAATTTGGGAAACGGATCCCCTTCCTAGCTCGAGTAGTGTCATATAAATAAGAATCTCCTTTGGTGCAAAGCCAAGGTCCAATAATAATTTTTCTGTTGGTGAATATTTGATAGCCATACTTATATGATACACGTTTAATTTTCTGTGTCAATTATTTTTGACAGAAAAGTGCTTAATCTACAATATAATCTTATTTACCAAGGTATTTTTCATATTTCTCTATTGACAAAATATACTATTTCTGATACAATAAAGAAAAATTAAAAAATAAAGATATGAAAGAAGGAAACATCTTAACTGACCCACGAAATAGTTTCAAAGGTTGGTATTCGACCCCGAATGAGATTGAATATGCCGTTCAAAACAAACAAATGCTTAATCCAATGCTTGATTTGACCAATGCATGCAATCTAAATTGCCCGTACTGTTATATTGAAGAGAAAAATTCAACTAGGAAAAAGCGACGACCCAACGAGCTGAGCGTTGAAGAGACATTGAATGTGATAGAAGTATTTCATTCACTGGGAGCAAAGACAATTGATATCGTTGGTGCTGGTGAGCCAACAATTGATCCGCATTTTAAGGAAATTGTAAATTATATTTACAATTTAGGAATGACCACTTCCCTTTTCACTAATGGAATCAAAATTTCTAAAGAGCCAGAGTTTGTCGATTTTCTTTTTGAAAATGATGTCACGGTTATACTCAAGCTTAATTCTTTTCATCCAGCAGTCCAAGATGTTGTTGCTGGAAAGAAAGGCTACACGATAGATATGCTGAGAGCCTTGGGCTTGCTTATAGAAAAAGGATTTAATAAAGTAATTCCTACTAGATTAGCTGTAGATACGATAGCATTTAAAGGAAATTTCAAAGAGTTACCATTGATTCATAGGTATTGCAGGGAAAATAATATTTATCCATTAACAGCAGATTTTATTCCAACAGGACGTACCGAAGCCGGAATGTTTGTTGCAGATGTTGCTTTGGCAGGAATGACTGAATTGGATAAAGAACTTGCTCTCCTACTTTTACAACCCCTAGATTCTTTTGAAAGATTTCAACTGCGCAAACAGTTAAGGGAAATTGATTTTGAGTTTGGGATAGAGCAAAGTAGTTGCCCTGCATATTATGGTGGTGGAATATGTACTCAGCAGATTGGCATGTATGTAGATATCGAAGGTAATATTTGGCCCTGTGTAGCGCGAGGCATGATGAAGAAAGGTAAAATGATGAATGGACTATTCGGTAATATTCGAAAGGGAGATAATATTGAAGATGTTTGGAATACTCATTCATATTTTAGAGAGATAAGAAAACATTTTAATGGTTCGTGTCCGTATAAAAGTTCCTTAACCTAAATTAGAAAACCTCCCCAAAAGGAGAGGCTTCCACTATCAAATCGAGTGAGTTTGGCAACGCAACTCGAGATGACAAAATAATTATAACCGAAAATCCTTAAAAGGCTAATTCGGTTATTTTTATTTTACCCAAAAAGTTCAGAGTGACTGCCGATGTTTATTAAGAGGAGTATCAGGAGTTCATTTTCTTTTTTATAAATCAAAAGTAAATCGGGGCGGACGTGGCATTCACGAAAGCCTTCGAAACTGCCTTGTAGTGCGTGGTCTTGGTATTTTTCAGTAAGTCTATCCCCTCTTGCCAGCATATCTAATACTGATTCTATTTCTTCTCGTCTAATAGTACCAGAATATACTATTTTTCTCATCGATTTTTTAAATTTCTTTGAAAATATTTTCTGGTACATATATTTTAGACTAAAATATCATCCATCATTTCCTTGGTACTTGTGTAACGCTTCCCATTTTTTAGAGCTTCTGCAACTTCTTTATCCCACTTTTTTCGCAATGCAATAGTCTTCTTTGTGCTAGGTATAAAAGGGAAGCATTGGTCCTTGACCACTTGAGTCAAAAACATCTTGACTCCCGAAGACATATCCATACCCATACTCTTAAAAGCTTTCTGGGCTGCAAGCTTGGTCTTTTGATCGATTCTAATTTGTACTGTTTCATTATTCATATTCCTATTATATACCATGTAATGACAATGTCAATACATCAACTCTCACAAGTATTTTTCTGTTGAAAAATCTTGCGAGCCCTCCTCGTCTCGTCAGACTCCGGCCTTGCGCTAGGGTCCCTCCTCTAGTTCACCCCATGTTTCTTTCTCAACTTCCCTACTTCTTCTTCCTCTAATTCTTCTTTTTTCTCTTTTGCTTTGTCGCCTAATGCTTTCAAGTCTTTATCATTTAGTTTTTCCAGCTCCCCTACTCTACTTTTTAAATATTCAATTTCATTTTTCTTTGGATCATCTAGGACTTCCTCTAGTAGTGCATTTAATATGTAGCCCATTCGAGGCCCCGGTTTGATTTGCATTTCATTCATCAAGTAATTGCCATCAATTTTTAATTGCCCTACGCTGATTGGATCTCGCAAACATTCTTCAATCATGGCGTGGTATTTGCGCAGGCGGTATGGAGCTTCCTTTTTATTCATGCCTACACGGTCGCATTCGCGAATATTCATTAATTCCCAGATATGCTCAGTACCAACTTTGGCAATTATTCTGCGCACCGCTGAAAGTGTAATTGTTTCTGTGTCGGAGAAGAACATGTGATTGCGTACGAGGGACACTACTAGATCTGTAGTTTTCTTTGGGTATTTCAGGCGTTCCATTATCACTTTTGCCATACGCGCACCGATGACTTCGTGGCCATAGAACGTATAGGCCTTTTTTATCCCAGGACGGCGAGATTTGGGCTTGCCTATATCATGGAAGAGTGCGGCGAGGCGTATCTCGGTCGAGAACTTTTTGTCCGAAGCATGTTGGAGCGCACCGAGTAAGTGCTCGAATACATCATATATATGTGCGCCGCCCTGCTCGCAGGCAATCCCCTGCTCGAGCTCTGGAATTATGTGCCTGAGTAAACCAAGCTTTTGCAACAAGGCAAGACCTTGTGATGAATTTTCGCTCTCAATTATTTTTGTAAATTCATCACGAATTCTTTCGGCAGAAATATTTTTTATCAACTCAGCATTCTTTTCCACAGCTTGCATTGTTTCGTAATTTATTGCGAAACCAAGTTGTGTGGAAAACCGAATTGCTCTTAGCATTCGTAACCCATCTTCTTTGAATCTTT
>JADLCZ010000007.1 GCA_020846955.1 Candidatus Nomurabacteria bacterium | reverse complement strand
CCTTTTTTAAAAGAAATGGTATAATAAAATGATATATGAGTAATCAATATCAACAAAAAATAATCGGGGCAATAACACTCATTATGTTTATTTTTTCTGTAATACTTACTCCCTTTAAATATGCATTAGCAGGAATTTATGATCCGACAGGAATAGATTTGGCACAATATGAGATAAATAACAGCTCAACAAAACCTGAACAGGAATCACAAGAACAATATCTATCTGATACAAATTCATATAAATTAAATACTGCTTCTATAACAGGTGCAATGAGCTCAGTTATAGGATGTACAGGGATTGTTAATAAAATAGATAGACAACTTTCATCCTTTTTTAATAGTTCTTTTTTAGATAAACTTGGGGTAAAAGATCCGAGAGAAGGCAGTGCGGGTGCGGGAGGTACAACCGGGGGTGATGCGAAGGTGGAAGGTACAACTGGGGGTGATGCAGGGTCTGGACCCAGAGCTGGAGATAGCGGTACTAATGGTGTTACTGTTACTGATAGTGGAACAGATGCTGCGGGTGGATCTAATACAAAAAAAGAGAATGATACATCAGTACTCGGTGGTCAAATAATGGCAGACACTCAAAATGTCCCAATAAAAACAGATAAACCAACAGCCGATGCAGCAAAAAAAACACAAGAACAAACACAAGAGTTAAAAATAACAGAAAGACAAAATAAACTAAGAGATGATTGTTTAAATGGGATAGCCTACACACTAGCAAAACAACAACTAGCAAAAATGACTCAAGTAACTATAAACTGGATAAATTCAGGTTTTAATGGTAACCCATTATATATCTATGATAGAGAATCGTATTTCCAAAGTATAGCTGATGAGCAATTATTAAACTTAATAAAACCGCTAGCTAATATAACAAATAAAGATATTTATCCATATGGGCGAAATATTGCAAGGTCAATTATCAACTCAGCTAAATCAACATTTGAACAAAGTTCACAATCAACGCTTAGAAAATTTCTAAAAGAAAATAAAACTGAAGAAGATTTCGCTAATGATTTCTCAAGTGGTGGATGGGATGGGTGGTTCGCACTAACTCAACAAGACCAAAATAACCCACTAGGATTCGGTATAATGACTTCACAAAAACTAGCAGATCAAATATCTAAAAAAATAGACAATGTTAAAGCTGAGCTTACAGAAGGTAAAGGATTTATGTCGCAAAAAGAATGTGCTGAATATGAAAAAGATTCAACTTACAAAGCATCGGACCCAGGTGATATTAGTGGCTACGCAGGGAATCGTACAGCAGATGGTAGTAAAACTCGTAGATGTATAAGATATAAGGTGGTGACTCCCGGTAGTATAATCTCTGATCAAATTTCGACTGTACTATCTTCAAATATACGCCAACTAGAGCTTGCAGATTCTTTAAACGAATCTCTTTCTTCGGTATTTCAAGCCTTAATAAATCAAATGGTAAATCAAGGACTAAGCAATCTAAGCTCATTTAGCCCAAACAATGCGCCAAAAACACTAGGGGCTGAAGGCATAAATAAACTTTACGACTCATTAGGAAATAATATAACAAATCTGGACGTGGATGGCACCACTGGAACTGTACTTTCCGTCAAAAAGGGTAATGGTTGGTATAGTAGTGGCAACACATTTAATATTACTACAGATCTTGGAGATATTATGAAATATGATCCTATTACAAAAAAAAGATATGTGTATAAAAAGGGGATTATCTCAACACAAAAAGATTATGCTGAAGCTGTAAAATTATCTCTTAAAAAAATAGCAGATATTATGCCTGCTTTAGGAGAATTAGATTACTGTATTCCTGGTCCAACTCCAAGTTGGGAAATACAAGCAAAATATTCTATAAATTATATTATTGAATATTTACAAAATTTGTTTTTTGCGAATGGTGCTGTTTTTGAAGGACTAAAAGACCCTCTTGAAGGTAATTCGGTAGCTCAAATATACGCAACTATAAATCCAATATTTGGCATGGTACAAAGTATAGGTTCATTTTTTAGAGCAAAATATAATGAATCAATGTATGAACAATATCAAAAAAGAATGGAGGCAAAAGAAAAGAAGTTTGAAGAAGACAGGAAGGCTGCTATTGTAAAACAAAAAGATACTTTTGGCTGGTATAAAGATAGAATCGACCAACTTTACGGTCCAACGTCAATGATGAGAACACCAAGTGAGCAATTGGGGTATTATAATCCTTGGTATTTACCAATGGCAGAGGTAGGATTAGAGTCAACTAAATATATTAGAGTTTATGATGACAATATAATTACTGCAAAAAAGGAATATAAGGAATTGATTGAACAAGCAAATGTAAATGTCTATAAATTAAATATTATTAAAACCAAAGTTAATAAAATCATTAATGCTGCTAGAAATCGACAAATTGAAGAAGATATGAAAAAAGGCATCCCAGCAATTGATCCTAGTTGTTATGATTATACTGGTATTGAAGACGGTCCAAACAAAAATTACGGTGTCGCTCCAGATGGGGGTGGAATGGCTCCGGGGCCTGGTACCAATACCAACGGAACAACTAATAATCCAGGAAATTCAAACCAAACATATGATACACCCCACAATAATGCAAATACAGCAACGGGAATAAATGCAGATTTTAAAATAACAACTATAGAAAATAAAAATGATTGTGAATTAACAATAAAGGCTCAAAATATAAGCTCAGGTAATATAAAAGACAATATATGGGGAATAAAAATCGGATCAGGCCAAACAGTATATAGTAAAAATACTAAAGATTACACTGATACATTTTCTACATTCAGTCAATATGGTAATTCAATTCTAACATTAACAATAAAAGACTCAGCTGGTAACACAGAATCAAAATCCCAATCAATAACAATACCAAAACGAACAACAACAAGTAACGGGAAAATCTGCCCACAATAACTATATGCAACCACGCAAAAGCAAAGCTCTAATAATCACATTTATTATCACTCTAGTATTATTAATTCTTGGGTATTTTCTAGTGGTAAAAGGT
>JADLCZ010000006.1 GCA_020846955.1 Candidatus Nomurabacteria bacterium | reverse complement strand
GTCTTTTAGCCTTTACTTCTGGAAATTCCGACTCATATTTTTTCAAGATGTACCATAAAAAATTTTCCCTTGACCCTGGGTGCTCACCAGTTTCTATAAGTTTCCAATACTCAAGGAATTTATCCATTTTGTTTCCCTTCATATACTTTATAAGGTCTTTTTCTATATCAACAACCCACCCTGTCATATTATTAACTAAGCTATGAGTATTAGAAGATACAAAATATACTGGTTTGGTACGTAGATCTTTATAACGTGTATTTTCAAATATATACTCAAGCCAGCGCTGTGTCGCCTTATTGTAGTCAACGTAGGAACCTCGCAAAAGCTGCACTTTAAAATTTCGTTCATTATGTAATATTTCAGCAAGCCATATCTGAACAATACCGTTCCAAATTCGGAGAATGCGAACCCAATTATCATCATCTATTGCAAATGTTTTCTGTACCGTCGCCAAATCAAATGTTCCTGTATCCGATTCTAATCTTTTTAATTTACTATGCATTTTGTTCCACTCCATTTGAAAGGCTGTGAGAAGACATACCACATCATCCATATCGGTTACTGAGTTTATAAAAACAGCCAACGTACCTTTTCCATCGTAGTACATTTTACGCCTTCGAGCCGGGGCACTTACTTCTTCCCAATATTCAAGTTTATATCCTTCCCGATGAAAAATTTCATCAGTTTGTGCCATAATTACTTTTGAGACTTTCTGCATAATATGTGGCAGTCTTAAGAACGAATACATAAATGCTTCAATATCTACATCAGATGAATCTACTTTTTTGTGGAGAGAAGGTTTCATATCCCTATAGAGCATCATAATCTGCTCAATACTCATTTCTCCCTCTCCACTCAAAAAGGAGCGGTATGCTTGTGTAAATATAGCGGTTTTTGTATCAAAAATGTCTTTCATACTTTATCATACAATTGTACCAGATTTTTTTGCTTATTGACAGATTGCCCATAATTAATTTATACTCCCAAGTAATATTATTAGTTCAAAATAGTGTAATGTTTTTTTGTTAAAGGGAGATCAAAATATTGAGGTTTGCTCCCTGCCTCATGTACAAATTATTGTTTCATGTTATTAGAACGACCTATATATGGTCGTTTTTTTGTTATAATTTACTTTTATATCTATGTTACCCGCTTTTCTCATTACATTCCGCGAAGTCATTGAAGCATCACTTATTGTTGCTACTGTATTGGGTATATTAGTCAAATTGAAACAGACAAAAGGAGTGAAGACTGTATGGATTGCTACTATTGCTGCAGCTGGACTCAGCATCATACTTCTGGCTCTTGGTGCTTTACTCGGACTTAAAGTACAAGAGTTATATACAGGCCGTATTGAAGAGCTGATTGAAGGGATACTTATGGTTACGTCGGCTGTATTTATCACATGGGCCGTTTTCTTTCTACATAATTATTTTTCAAATTACAAAGTTAAACTATTACAAAAGGTTAAAGAAACTGTTGAAAAAGAAGAACAACGCGGCCTTTTCATCCTGGTATTCACAGCCGTATTCCGTGAAGGATTTGAAATTGTATTATTTTTATCAACCATCTATTTTTCATCAAACCCACAACAAATTTTCACTGGATTTGCAGGAGGAATCATAGCCGGATTGCTTATATCGTTCGCCCTATTTTCAGCCACATTAAAAATGCCTGTTTATTATGCTTTCCGCATCACCAGTGTTTTACTTATACTTTTTGCGGCTGGATTGCTCGCGCGAGGTGTTCATGAATTTGCCGAAGCTGGTATTATGCCGGAAATTGGAGAACTAATATTTCCTTTTGTGCCAGCTAAAGCTACACTAGCGGGAGATATGCTAAAGGCCGTGTTTGGTATCACACAGAAAATGGATATAGTCCAAATTAGCCTATATAGTACCTATACCGCTTTTATGGCATGGTGGGTATTCATCAGAAAATCTACAAAAGTACTAGATGAATCTTAAAGCCAACGACTATCTATAAATTTCAGATATAGCGCCTAGTATTTCTAAGTGGCTGTGTTTTTTTGGCTGTAAAAATATATAAGCGAAATTGTTTCTAAAATTGCACAACTTCCAATTAAAATTGTCCAGAAAGAAATTTCCTGTAAAAAAACATGACCAAAAATAGTCCAAGCGATACAATATATAAGCGCATGTATACGACCCCACCACTTTCCTAATTTTTGGATACTCCAAACATTGGACGTAAAAAAAAGCAATGCCATTGTATAGAGAGAAAATACTCCAAAAACTTCAAATATGGGCAACCAAACAATGAAAGGATCTCCTCCAAATAATATGGGAAAAAGCCGAATAGCAGCATAATGATAAAAAGCAAAAGCAAAAGTTGAAATCCCCAAATGTCGACGATATAGCATGATCAACGATATAGTCACATTACGAAAAGAAAACCGTCTTAGAATACCGGGTAGAATAGTAAGACAAAAGAATGATATAGCTATTTTTCCTGACAATTCACCCATTGCGTAAATCCCGATGATTCGTTCATGACGGGAGAGCAGATATGCAGTAAGTACTAATACAGTAGTAATCAATAAATACCCAATTTTAAACACATCAATAACAATGTTTTTGTTGCGGACATTCCAGTTAAAAAATATTTGAGATAAATTTTCCATGCTCATATAATACACTATACATCTGGAAGAAAAATTATCTATTTAGCTTTAAAAGGAATACAAAAAGTAAAAGTAGATCCTTGATTTACTTTACTAGCTACAGATATCGTTCCGTTGTGCCTTTTGACTATTACTGAAGAAATATAAACTCAAATACCAATAAAAGACAAACGCTACGACTTATCCTCTAATCTG
>JADLCZ010000005.1 GCA_020846955.1 Candidatus Nomurabacteria bacterium | reverse complement strand
TATGTACCGAGCGCTTGATGTATGTGATGTGGAATATGTTGCATCATTAAATACAATTCCGGTTATTGATGGTTGTAGTAACAAATACCATCCATCGCAAGCCCTAGCCGATATTTTAACAATGTCTGAAATTGCAGGTGGGGTTGAAAAAATTGGGAAAGTTGCATGGCTTGGTATTGAAAACAATGTGAGCAATACTTTGGCGATGGCTTGCCATACATTAGGGATTGCATTGTACATTGCTTCGCCTTTGGTACACGAAAATAGTATTGATGAAGAATTAACAACAATCATTAACACGAGTTCATTTATCAAAAGGACAAGCATGGAAGAAGCTCTACAAAATGCCTCATTTATCCATACAGATACATGGGTAGATATGGAGTATTTTGACACTGATGGAAATGTAAAGAAGGAATTTAAAACTGAATTTGAGAAAAGGGAAGAATTATTATTACCTTATCAAATTTCAGCACAGCTCCTTAAAGCTCACAATTGCAATGCAAAAATTATGCATTGCATGCCGTGTCATGAAGGTATGGAAATTACTCGTGATGCAATTGATCACAAAAATTCTGTAATATTCTACCAAGCAGAAAACCGCTTACATATCGAAAAAGCAATGCTTTGGTGGCTGTTTCAAGAATTAAAAAAACCTACTCTTTCGGGGTTGTCGGAAGAAAAACAAAAATTAAATAGTTAGAGATGAAAAAAGAAGAAAAATTATGGGATTTAAAATCCCAAATGCTTGAAAATATTAAGGCCTCTGGTGGCTTTGTGAATTGCCATGGACACTTTGATAAGGCTTACTACATTACTAAAGATGGTCTAGCTCAATCAATGCTTACCATGGAAGAGAAGTGGCTTATGTCAGATAACATCAAACGCACTTTGACAGAAGAACAAATTGCAGAGCGTATTCGCAGAGTTCTTGATTCTCAAATTGCTCAAGGGTGTACACTAACTTGTACTTTTGTAGATGCTTATGAAGCTGTAGGGCACAAGGCTATTGATGCTGCACTGAAAGTAAAAGAAGAGTACAAAGAAAAAATTACCTTATTGATTGCAACACAACCACTCGGTGGACTGATAGACAAAAAAGCTCGTGATCTTTATGAAGCAATTACAGCTAAAGCGGACATTCCCGGGGGACTACCTTCAGAAGATCGTCCAAATGATATGGAAAATTTGGATTATCTTTTTTCAATTGCAAAAAATTTGAACAAACCAGTTCATGTGCATATTGATCAAGAGAACAATCCAAACGAGAAAGATACCGAAAAGCTTATCAAAGCTGTAAAAAAGCATGGGTACGAAGGCCAAACTGTGGCTATCCACGCACTTTCTATTTCAGCACAAAGTAAATCTTATCGTTCAGAAATTTACTAACAACTTGCTGATTTAGGAATTGCAGTTGTGGTATGTCCAACTTCGGCTCTTTCAATGAAGCAACTCGATCAGCACATAGCACCTATTCACAACAGTATTGCAAATATACCTGAAATGATTGAAGCTGGAGTATGTGTAGGTTTAGGAGTTGATAATATTGCCGATTTCTACGAACCATTTGTAGATGGCGACATGTGGACGGAGTTACGATTTTTGCAAGAATCCTGTAGGTATTATGATTTTTGGAAACTTGTACATATCGCAGCAACAAATGGTCGAGATATCCTGAACACTTATCCTAAATTATAAATAGAATTGTACCTTTAGTTTAATTTTTAAAAAGCCCTGAGATTAATCAGGGCTTTTTACTATTTCAACCGATTTCTAAATTTATGGGCAACCATGGAGTAGAGGAGTTGGGCGGAGCCGTATTCTGTGAGGACTGTTTCTTTTTGAGGCGAGACTTCTACTATATCGGCACCTATTAATTCTTTTGTGCTGCTTACTTTATCTAGTAGTTTAACACCATACCACCATTCGAGTCCTCCTTGAACCGGTGTGCCAGTGCCTGGCATATGTGCAGGATCGAAGCCGTCTACATCTATTGTTATATAAACATATTTTGTTTTAATAGATTTTATAATATCTGAAATAGCTGGCTCTTTCCAGACAGCGCCTAAAGCGCTGTCTTTGCCCCACTCGAAGACTTTAATTGTCTTTTTGTTTTTTGTGAAATAATCGTATTCCATTTTGGAATAGGTGCGGATACCAACTTGTACCAAATTGTAGCCAAGCTCGTGTGTACGGCGCAATACGCACGAATGCGCCAAGTTTGTAGGGTCATCACTGTAGTCTGAATCATCGTTGCGTAGATCGCAGTGCGCATCTATCTGGAACACTGTCACATTCTTTGGACTATACTTTTTTGACAGAGCTGTGAGCAATCCTAGTGATACAGAATGCTCGCCACCAAGAAGGAATACAAATTTATCTTGATCAAGCAATTTACCACATTCATTTGTAATTTTTTCGAGAGCTTTTTGTGGTGAAAGTGAACTAATATTACCTAAATCTTTCTCTGCTATTTTAATATACTGAGAAATATTCTTTTTGTATTTACGATCAAATAATTCAAGCTTGCTATCAAGCATTTTTAATATTGCTTTTGGGCCAGTTGCTGTGCCTTTACGGCTCGAAGCAGTTTTCTCATAACATGCAGAAATTATGACTGCGTCAGCATTTTTTGTGTTTTTGCCCTGGTTAATTATTGTATCTATCATAATAGTGTATATAATACAAGAATTATGCTTGTAATGCAATGCTTTTTGTGGTATACTCAAATGTATAAATATTTTATGAAAACAATTAAAGAGCAGGCACAATTTGCTAAAAATGCCTCACATTTACTCCGTAAGGCAACAACAGATCAAAAAAATACATTTCTCAAAGTGTTAGCTTCTTTAATTGAAAATAATGCAAAGAAAATAATTGCAGAAAATGCAAAAGATTTGCAAGAAAATGAAAATATAACTCCAGCTATGAAAAAGCGCCTGACTTTATCCGAAGCAGGCCTTTTTGGTATTGTGTCTGCTATAGAGTCACTTATACCGATGCCTGACCCAGTCGGTATGATTGTAAATGAACATGTACGTGCTGATGGTTTGAAAATTTCTCGAGTACAAGCACCTATTGGTGTGATAGTGTGTATTTTTGAATCACGACCAAATGTAATCGTAGATGTTGCAGCACTTTGTATTAAAAGTGGAAATGTAGCAATTGTTCGTGGAGGCAAAGAAGCACTGCATTCAAATAATATTTTGCTTTCATATATACAACAAGCCCTAGAAGAAGCTGGGCTACCAAAAGATGGTGTACAGCAACTTGAAGACAGAAGACATGAGGGTATTAATGAATTAATAAAACTTGATCAATATATTGACCTTGTGATTCCTCGTGGGCGAAAAGAGCTCATTGATTCTGTTACTGAAAATTCAAAAGTGCCTGTCATTAAGCATGCGCGCGGACTTTGCCATGCGTATATTGATAAAGACGCAAATATAGAGAAAGCAATTGCTATTGTAATAAATGCCAAGACTTCTAATCCTGCAACTTGTAATTCCGTAGAGACAGTACTAGTGCATAAAGATATTGCAGATAGTGTGATGTCAAAATTACTTGAAAAATTATTTGAAAAGAATGTCGAAGTAATGGGAGATGAGAGGACATGTACATATAGTGATAAATGCAAATTGGCCACAGAGGATGATTGGGATGAAGAATACTTGGATCTGAAAGTAAGTATCAAAATTGTTGATTCATACGATGAGGCAATTATACATATTAGTAAATAGAGCTCAAGCCTGACTGATTCAATAGTGAGTGAGAACAATGAGACTACAAAAAATTTCCAAGATGATGTTGATAGTGCTGTAGTCCTGGTAAATGCATCCAATCGCCTGACTGACGGCGAGCAATTTGGCCTAGGTGGAGAGATTGGTATTAGTACATGCCGAATACACATGCGTGGTCCTATGGGGCTTGAGGACATGACAGTAACCAAGTATGTAGTGGTGGGTGATGGCCATATACGTAAATAATTTATGAATGAAAAAGATTTATATGTAATCAAAATAGGAACTAATACTCTTGTGGATGACAGAGGTATTGTTCGTGATAGTGTAGTTTCTGAAGTTTTACACTCAGTTAAAAATTTGCACAACCAAGGGAAAAATGTACTGCTTGTTACATCTGGTGCTGTTCGATTAGGTAGAATATACCTTAAAGATTATAAAGCAAATACAAAAATAGCTGCGAGTGTTGGTCAGCCAATTCTATTTAATTGTTATAGAGAGAAATCCAATGAATTAGGAATTACAGCTGCGGAAATACTCCTCACTAAACCTTATATCGCC
>JADLCZ010000004.1 GCA_020846955.1 Candidatus Nomurabacteria bacterium | reverse complement strand
CAACAATCAATATTAAAAACTCATTTTGAAGTTGCTCAAAAAGTAGCTGAAATGCGGTCGAAATTATTTAAAAACATTAAGAGGATATGATATAATTTGGGTGTAATTTAGGGATTAGAAAATACTTCTTACAAAACTCCAAGTTCTTCAAAGACTGTCTCGTACAATCGCATTATACGACGAGACTCTAGTTGTGTTATTGGATAGTCGAGTCCACTATGAGCTATCTTGTTGCGAACTTCGTGTGCTGACCATGCATTGTCTATAGTCATAAATGCATCACTTCGAGCATTCTTCAAGCGCTCACCAAGACTATCTCCACTATAACCCTGTTCTATTAGTGCATCATCGAGCATACTATCTGCCTCAATAATTGCCATACGCCAATCCGATTCAGAAGGGCTTTCTATTAGGCTCAATACATATTTCCATCGTGGATTTTCTCTATTAGAAATCTCCTGATCTCGAGCAAGAGCAAGACTGATCTCGTGCTCAATTTCAAATTTTTCAAAATTTTGTATTTCACGCATTCTTACAGCCGAGAAAATAATTACCGCAAGACAGAATACTGATAGGATAGATGATACTACCCCAACTACAAACCATGTATGCCTATCTACAAGTGCCCGACCAATGGGACCAAGGACTGTGAAAATTTTATTAAAGAAATATTCTATATTAATAAACTTCGGATCAAATAATGCTCCCATGCCAAAAATCACAACAGCAATTATTGCAAAAATAATTATTATATATAAACCTGTATCATCTGCCGGCTTTGATTCTGGTTTTTTCCCTGGTGCTACCATGTTTATATTATACCCTGTAGTGAAATTTTTACGAAATTCTACTACAAGGTTATACTAGTTTTTCAAAATCTTTCCCAATTGTGAAGAGTATATCTTCACGTAAAAATGGTGCCATAATTTGCAATCCTAAAGGTAGGCCTTCGTTTGTAGTACCAGAGGGTACAGAGATAGCTGGAATACCTGCAATGTTTGCCGGCGCCAAAAATATATCTGATATATACATAGAAACAGGATTTTTCGATTTCTCTCCAAATTTAAACGGTGGAAATGGAGAAGTTGGAGTAATAATTGCATCAACATTAAGAAACGCATTCATCAATTCTTTTCGAATTGCTTTACGCACAAGTACAGATGCATTGTAATATGCGTCATAATAACCATGTGAAAGAATATATGTTCCGAGAATTATACGACGACGAACTTCTTTACCGAAACCTTTTCCTCGGCTTTTTGTATACACCGTGAGTAGATCCTTACCAGCCTCATGATACCCATAGCGTATACCGTCATAACGAGCAAGATTTGAAGACACTTCTGCTGGCTGAAGGATATAATATACTGCAAGAGAATATTTTATCAATGGTAAAGATACATCCACTAATTCATAACCAGCATTTTTGAGTTTTTTGCATGCTTCATCGAAATTTTTTAATACATCATTATCTATCCCATCACCCTTCAGGAATTCACGCGGGATCCCAATACGCTTTTTTAGTATTGTTGGTTTAAGTCTTAGCTCAATAGGTGTTGAAGTTGCATCCATTTTGTCATAACCATTTATTGCTTCAAAAATAATTTCTGTATCACGGACCGTTTTACCTATTGGGCCAACTTGGTCCAATGAACTACCCATAGCAATAATCCCACTTCGACTTACTGATCCATAAGTTGTCTTTAATCCTACTAAGTTACAAAAAGATGCTGGTTGACGAATAGACCCTCCTGTATCAGACCCCAATGCACACAATGCTCCATCCATAGCAACAGCCGCTACAGATCCTCCCGATGAACCACCTGGTACACGACTCGTATCAAGTGGGTTCTTTGTTACACCATAAGCACTTGTTTCTGTAGAGCTACCCATAGCAAATTCATCCATATTTGTCCTACCCAAGAACACCACACCTTGTTCTTTTAGTTCTTTTACCACAAAAGAATCGTATGTAGCTTTATAATTTTCTAAAATTTTTGAGGATGCACTAGCGATAAAACCATCACGAAGCATATTATCTTTGAGTGCAATTGGAATACCAGTCATCAATGTAGCAGTGCCGTCTTTAAACTTCCCTTCAGCAATCTTGGCCTGCTCTAATACATCATCATATACTTCTATGTATGCATTTATATCTCCATTTTTTTCTTTAATTATATTTAAATATTCATTTACTAAATCAGTCACAGTAAAATCACCATTCTTTAAATGATTATGTGCTTTTTCTATTGTTAAGTTTTTTAAATCAATCATTATAAAATCTGTTTTACTTTTAAGTAGCCATCCTCTTGATCTGGGAATTGTGCAATAATTTTGTCAGTATAATAACCTCCCTCATTTGTTACCACATCCTCACGCATTACATTTGCAAAAGAAAATTTAACATCATCAACTTGTGACAATTTCACTGCTTCTTGAACGTGACCGACATATTCTAATATGCCATCAAAATCATGAGCCATTTCGCTCATTTCTTCATCACTCATATCGAGCCGTGCCATATTTGCCAACTTTCTTATATCCTCCAATTCCATAACGTTACTTTACCATATTTAAAGCATTTTTAGAAATTCGTTTTCAGAGATTATTTTAACTCCCAATTTACGGGCATCGTTATATTTACTACCTGCACTCTCTCCTGCTAATACAAAGCTCGTTTTAACAGACACAGAACTTGCAACCTTGCCACCGTTTTCTATAATCATTTTCTTTGCAACTTCGCGCGACATTGTAGAAAGTGTACCAGTAAGGACAAAAATTTTGCCCTCAAATTTGCCACCTTTTAGTATTTTTGTTTTTTCTATTGTTACTCCATTTTTAAAGAATTTATCTATTAAAATAATATTTTGTTTCTCATGCAAAAATTCGTAAATACTAGCAGAAACAACAGGGCCAATGTTTTCTATATTTTCTATATCTTCTAATTTTGCATTCTGTAACTTTTCAAAATCATGGAAATGATTGGCAACGTCTCGTGCTGTTTGTTCACCCATGTGTAATATTCCAAGTGCGTACAAAAATCTCCATAGAGGGATTTTATTATGAGATTGTATTGAGGAAATTATATTTGTTGCCGATTTTGCTCCGAAACGCTCAAGCCCTGCGAGATCTGCCTCCTCAAGTGTAAATAAGTCAGCCGCGTCAGAGATCAAACCCTCTTCTTTGAGTCGATCTAGAATTTTTGGACCGATTTCATAAATTTCCAATGCTTGCACAAAGTGTTGCAACCCTCTTCTATTACGACCTGTACAATTTTTGTTTGTGCAATAGTAAAAAATATCTTTTTGTGCTACTTGTGAGTCACACATAGGGCAAACATCTGGCATTTTAAATTTCCTTTCTTTTCCTTCACGCATATTTGACAATACTTCCACAACTTCTGGTATAACATCACCAGCTTTTTGTATCACAACAGTATCTCCTACCCTAATATCAAGACGCTCGATCTGATCCATATTGTGTAATGTAGCTTTTGAAACTGTTGATCCTGCAACAAGCGTCGGGACAAAGTGTGCCAATGGTGTGAGTACTCCTGTGCGCCCTATATTGAGCGTTATATCTGTTACAATCGTCGTAGCACGCTCTGCAGGGTATTTATAGGCAACTGCATACCTTGGAGCCTTGCCAACTACACCGAGAGTTTCCTCCATTTTCAAATTATCTACACACACTACCACACCATCAGTGCCATAAGGAAAATCTTTTCTAAT
>JADLCZ010000003.1 GCA_020846955.1 Candidatus Nomurabacteria bacterium | reverse complement strand
GCTGCCCGACAGGGATTCGAACCCCAATTAACGGTTCCAGAAACCGCTGTCCTACCATTAGACGATCAGGCAATTTGATTGCTTTCCTAAACATTACGATCAGGCAATATAATACTAAACTCTACTTAATTTGATTGCTTTCCTAAACATTACGGTCAGGCAATTTGATTAATAAAGCTACTATTAGAATACCATAAAATTGGTAAAACACAATTTGAAAGATTAGATTTTTATAGTATTATAGACTTATGAATGATCAAAATATTATTGAAAATAAGAGGAAACGAGTAACTTTACAAGAAATAAAAGATGGTTGTATTAAGCTCAATGGTGACGATGACACAGAAGCTGAAGTCTGTATGGTCCAAGAAGAACTCAGACAAGGTATCTCTACTATCCAATCATATAAAACGTCAGCGACATTTTATGGCTCTGCAAGACTCACAGATGATCACCCAGATTATCAGAGAGCACAACGTCTCGCATACAGAATATCAAAAGAATTGGGTTATGCAGTCCTATCTGGAGGTGGTCCTGGTATCATGGAAGCAGCAAATCGTGGAGCCTTTGAGGCTGGGGGCAAATCTGTAGGCCTGACAATCAAGCTCAACCACGAACAAGTTACCAATAAATATGTAAATGACGAAATACCTTTTTATTTCTTTTTCACAAGAAAAGTCTCTATGCATTATGCTACAGATGCTTGCTTATTCTTCCCTGGAGGATTTGGTACACTCGATGAACTTTTTGAGACAATTACTCTCAAGCAAACAAACAAAATCGACCCAATACCAGTAATATTAGTAGGTAGTGATTATTGGAATAAATTTCAAGATATAATCAAATCAACAATGCTTGAAAAATACGAAACAATCACAGAAGAAGATTTAAAAATGTATACAATTACTGACGATGAAGATGAAGTTATACGAATAATAAAAGAATCTAAAGTAAGGAAAAGTTAGAAAACAGGGCCTAAAGCGCTGTCTGGACAGCGCTTTAGGCCCTGTTTTATTTTATACAAGACTTGATAAATGCGCTAAATAATTTATGTGGAGCTAGTGGTCTAGCAAGAAACTCGGGATGAAATTGTGTACCAAGGAAAAATGGGTGTTTAGACTTTGGTAATTCAGCTATTTCCATAAGCTTGCCATCAGGAGATGTGCCAGAGAATACTAAACCTTTGTCCTCTAATTGTTTAATATAAGCATTATTGACTTCGTAACGATGACGATGACGCTCTACGATCTCATTTGATCCGTATGAAATTTGTGCCATGCTACCCTTCTTTAAGATTGCTTTATAATCCCCTAGTCGCATTGTACCGCCCATCTTATTCTTATTAATATTTTCAACTTGGGAATCCATAACATTGATTACCAAATTTTTGGATTTCGGATTTACCTCTGGGGTATTTGCATCTCGGAGACCAAGTACATTGCGAGCGTATTCAATAACCAATAATTGCATGCCATAACAAAGGCCAAAGTAAGGAATTTTATTTACACGCGCGTATTGTACAACTGAAATAATACCCTCTATTCCACGAGAACCAAATCCACCTGGAACAAGTATGCCATCAAATTTGGAAAGCCTTTTTAAATTGGCTTTATTTTTCTCGAAATCAATTGAATTTATCCAAGTCAAAACTGGCTTTACACCATTGTTGTATCCTGAATATTTAATAGCTTCTATGACGGATAAATATGAATCAGAAAGTACAAAATCTCCTGTATCAAAGTATTTGCCAACTACAGCAATATTGACTTCTTTTTTAGAGTTATGGACTTTATTTGCAAATATTTTCCATTTGCGGCTTCCATCATTGTCGCTTGTGTCACATTTCATATCTACAACATTACAAATCATATCTCCAAGTCCCTCTTTCTCGAAATTAATTGGTATATCATAAATACTATCTACATCCGGTGCAGATATTACACGATCTTTTGGTACATTACAAAACATTGATAACTTCTCCTTGCGTTTATCATCAAGTTTGAC
Source organism: Candidatus Nomurabacteria bacterium (assembly GCA_020846955.1). Lineage (GTDB taxonomy): Bacteria > Patescibacteriota > Minisyncoccia > Phycocordibacterales > UBA9973 > UBA8515. The sequence continues at coordinate 6,645 of JADLCZ010000003.1, read as the reverse complement.
CTGACTACGGGCAATTATTACATCTGGTTGAATACCGGAAGCATTGAGTGTACGAACTGCGTATTGGGTAGGCTTGGTCTTCATCTCGCCAACTTTTGATGGTACTGGTAAATAAGAAACCATAACAACAAAAACACTTTTTGAATCCCGGAGCTTCATCATACGCGCAGCCTCAAGAAATAGCATATTTTGGTATTCACCTACTGTGCCACCGATTTCAATCACTACAACATTTGCATTTGCTATATCGCGTGCTTCTTCTATGCGACGAATAACCTCAAGTGGAATATGCGGTACAACTTCTACACATTTACCACCATACTCTAAATTACGCTCACGGTTGATTACAGACTGGTATACTCGGCCTGTTGTCATATAATTGACACGAGTTAAATTCACATTCAAAAATCGCTCATAGTTACCCATGTCTTGATCACACTCATCACCATCACCCAATACAAAAACTTCCCCATGCTCAGTAGGGTTCATCGTCCCTGCGTCTATGTTGATATATGGGTCAATTTTTATTGCTGTAACATTCTTTCCGCGATCTTGTAAAATTCGAGCAATGGAACTTGCGGCTACACCCTTCCCAACACCAGAGATCACTCCACCGACGACAAAAATATATTTGCAGTCAGATTTCATATCTTTTTTTGGTGTAACTTTAGCTCCCATATATTATTTATTTAAATATCTACGAATTGCAAATATACTAGAAATTCCTCCAATAATTACACCTGAAGCAAGCATTATAAAGAATAGCTGGAAGAAATTACTAGTATAATATTTAAACAAATTTACACCTAGAAATTCTGTCATCTGGCTACCAAGCCACCATGATACAGGCCAATATAATAAAATAGTAATTATTGATGAAAAAATTCCAACAAGCATTCCCGAAACAATAAATGGTCCACGAATATATTTATTACCAGCACCAACAAGCTTCATAACGGTAATCTCCTCTCGAGACATATAGATTATCAAACGTATTGTGTTGAAAGTAATCATAATTGATATAGCGATCAAAACAAGCGACAAAGCGAAGCCAAGTCGTTTGGCACCATTGATAATGGAGGTCAACCTGTCTATAACTATTTTATTCTGATGGTAATCAATTTTATCAATCACAGTTAATGCCTGCTTTGCCTGTAGGGTATCCTGCTCAAAATATTTGGAAATTGTTTCGTATTGCGAAGGATCACGGGCCTTAACATTTAGTGATGCACCTAGAGGATTCTCATCGAGCTCATCAAGAGCTTGGATTGTAAGATAATCTTTTTCATGCCTTTCTTTAAATTTAGCAAGTGCTTCATCTTGAGAAATATAGACAATAGATGCAACTTCGGGTAGCTTGTTTAATCCAGTTTCGACATTCTTTATATCACTCTCAGGTGTTTTGGGAGTAAAGTATATAGTTACATCAACCTGATCCTTGATATTATTTAATGCAACTTGCAAAGTTGTCTGTACATACAATAGTCCAGTAATAACTACTAATGTAATCGTCATAATCAGTACAGATGCCAATGATGTGAAGCCACTTCGCATGAAATTGCGATAGCCGGAACGTATTACTCTTTTTGTATCAGTACGAAACATATAAGGATTATATCATATATTTACCATCCTTATCATCTCGGATAAGTCGGCCTTTCTCTAGTGTTATAACACGACCCCCAATACTATCTACAACATTTCTATTATGTGTGGTCAATATAACTGTAGTACCCAACTTATTGATCTTCTTCAAAATTTCTACAACTTCATTTGCATTGAGTGGATCAAGATTCCCTGTAGGCTCATCAGCTATAATTAACTCTGGCTGAGTAATGATAGCTCGAGCAATAGCTAAGCGCTGTTTCTCCCCTCCTGAAAGTTGATGTGGAAAATGGTTTATTCTATGCCCAAGATCAACAAGATCAAGTACATGTGGGACATCTGTGGCAATCTCCTCATCGGTAGCTCCAATTGCCTCCATCGCAAAAGCAATATTTTCATAAGCGTTTTTATTAGAGAGGAGACGAAAATCTTGGAAAACTATTCCAATTCTTCGACGAAATTTTGTTAACTCTCGAGAAGATAATTTGTGGATATTTGTAGATTCAAAAAAAACAGTACCATCGCTTGGGCTCTCTTCAGCAAGAATTAATTTTGTAAGAGTTGTTTTACCTGCACCTGAGTGACCAACAACAGAAATAAATTCGCCAGGGGCTACAGTAAGCGTTACACTATCAAGTGACAAAGTCTCATCTTTATATTTCTTGGTAACGTTGTTGAAATAAATCATAATATATTTAATTGTATCACAAATTAGCCTCAGCTTCAATAAATTCGTCTATTTCTCCATCTAATACTTTATCGGCGTTGTAGACTTCTATGCCTGTACGCAAATCTTTGACAAGTTTATATGGGTGCAAGATGTAATTGCGAATTTGACTCCCCCATTCTATCTCCGTTGTCTTGGCTATAGAGAGGCCGTTGGCTATTCGTTTTTGATCTTCCTCTTGTTTTTTAAATAATTTACCTTTGAGCAATGACATAGCGCGCTCTCGATTCTGCTCCTGGGAACGCTCTGTAGACACATGAACAGATAGATTTGTTGGTAAGTGTACAATACGAACAGCAGTCTCACGTTTATTGACATTCTGCCCTCCAGGACCCCCTGCTTTACTAAATTCAATTTTGATTTCATCGGGATTCAATTCTATCGGTGCGTTGTCTATAAACACAGGTACGACTTCTACAAGGGAAAAGCTTGTCGAGCGCTTGGCTTTGGCATTGAATGGCGACAAACGTACAAGCCTGTGCACACCATTCTCATTCTTGAGTGTGCCATAAGCATCTTTGCCGGTTATCTCAATTGATACATTTCTGTATCCACCTTGATCATTTTTATTTTCATGAATTAAGGATACTGACCAACCTTTATTCTCGGCATACTTCTCATACATACGCAGAAGCATAGCCGAGAAATCTTCGGCATCATCCCCTCCTGCGCCAGAAAGTATGGAAAGTACTGCATTACCTTTATCGTATTTCTTGGCACCCAATAACATATCTTTTAACTCTGCTATTGTCTTGATTACAGTTTGTGCATGAACCTTATCATTCCAGAAATCAACATTGTTCATCTCGGCTTCAAGTTGTATTATTTCATTTTGTATTTCTTCAGTACTTCTTTGCATTTGCTTATTATAGCAAAAAATCTGAAACTTTGTTGCAGGCGTAACTTTCGCGGGAACTTGCGCAGGCGCGACCGGCGCCGAGCGGAGCAGAAAATTCAGCAGAATTTTACGTGTGTCCCGAGAAAGTTATGCCAAAAAAGAAGTTTCATAATTTTAGAATTTATAGTATCATGAACAAATATATTTCAGCCGCCATGGCTTAGTGGTAAAGCACTCCATTGGTAATGGGGAGACCGTGAGTCCGATTCTCACTGGCGGCTCAATTTTATTTAACTTTTTCAGTTATAGATTCGATTTGAAAAAATTTATTTTGTTGACTCGTGTATTCATTTATATCCTTTACTGTGCCATCTTTATAGACTTTCATCTGCACCACCAATCCTTGCATAGTCGGCTTGCTCCATGACTGATCAAAGAGGAAATTACCTAAACTGTACATTATCGGCTTACCCTTATAGATTTCAATATCTTGAGGTACATGCGGGTGATGACCCACAACAATATCGGCGCCACTATCAAGCGCAAGGTGTGCCAATTTCGCCTGTCTTTTTGTATGTGGCTTGTATTCATCACCCCAATGGAACGAGACAATGAGCACATCACAATTTCTTTTTGCATCGATTATAGTAAGAGCAAATTTTGGATCACTTGCAATTAAAATCCCCGGCTTTTCCTCACCAGCTTTTATCCAATCTGGACCTACGTCTGAGTATGCAAGAAAGCATGTTTTGATATTATTCTTTTCTATAATTGTTGGCTTGGTAGCTTCAGTATAATTATTCCCTCCCCCTGCATACAATATTCCTCCATCATTTAATCTTTTTAATGTATCGGTAAATGCTTTGACTGTATAATCCCCTACATGATTATTTGAGAAGCTTACAATATCTATGCCAGTATCTTTTAATATAGGTATTACTTTAGGATCCATCCTGAAAGAGTACTTACTACCAACATTGTAGCCAAGATCGCTTACTGGCCCCTCTAGATTTACAAAAGAAATATCATCATTTTTGAAAATATCTACATTCTTGAACAATTCATTATAGTCACCTAGAAAATTATTCTTTACAGAGCTTTTGACCCCACGGTCTAACATTACATCCCCTGCAAAAGTTATCACTACTCTATCTGGTATTTTTACCTCATCTTTGGCAATCGGTAATGCTGTAGCGACAGATGCGACTTGATTAGAACTTGTATTTGTAAATATAAAATTACTTAAGAAATTCCAGTAAATAGACAGTCCTGATCCTAATATTATAAATGTTATAAAAAAAGTTTTTTTCATATTAAGTTATTATATGAGTACAAAAGGCGCAACGTTTAGCTCCTTTTGGAATTTCGCTTAGGCATTCTTTGCATTTCATTTTTGTATCATCAAGTGGGACCTTCTTTTTTGAACTTTTAATAAGTAAATTCATAGGCTTAACTACGAAGAAAAAAATTGCACTTGCGACAAGGATAAATGAAATGACAGTATTGACAAAATGCCCATATAAAAATTTACTATCATTAATTGTAATAGACAAATTAGAGAAATCTGGGATTTTGGCTATCATGCTAATCAATGGGTTTATCAAATCATTTACAAGGGCTGTAACGATAGTACCGAAGCTTGCTCCGACAACCACACCAATAGCAAGGTCTACAACATTACCCCGTAATAGAAACTGCTTAAAGTCTTTTAACATATACATATTATACTTTGTTTCGGATCATAGAACAATACATAGAAAAAACCCTTTAAAAGGGTTTTTTCTATTATGCGCGGCTGAAGGGTGCTGACCCCTCGACCTCTCGCGTGCACTTATCCAATATTTTCATAAAGGCGTGGACTATATCTTTACCATTTCCTTTATTACTAGAGGGTTTAGGTACTCCGGTATCTAGTCTCTACGGCGCCCCTTCTCTTTACTTAATTGTTATTAAAGCAAAAATATGGAAGGGTTCCCACGGTATTCGCATATCCTTAAAACTAAGAACTTAGCCTTCACCGTTATCCCAGAGAGTTTCAATCTGCCATTTCGACAGAAAGCTGCATGTCTACAGGCGAGTGCTCTACCGTTGAGCTACAGCCGCAATCTCATATATTTCTCGAAAATAACCTTTTTTCTATAAAGATAGAGGTTATTTCTTTGAATATAACTATTATACATAAAATCGTATAATTTCAAAGCATTCCTTGTGCTGAATTGTAATCTATAGAATTCTTTATCTTTTGGCTCATACAGAGAACCACCTTTTAAACCAATTTTATTTAATTGGATATGAAGTTCTTTTAGAAAAATCTTTGAGCAGGAAGTAAAGGCTACAAGCATGGCCTTGGTTTCATTATTCCTTTTCTTATGCGTAGATCCCACCCAAATATTTCCGTCCCATCAAAATACCCACGAACAAAATCAGGTAAATATTTTTTTGGTATTTGAGGAATTACCATATTTTTTGTCTTCTTTTCAAAAAGCCCTAATTGTCTTAAATCATTGCACATCTCAATGCTTCCAATCTGTAGGCGATATAAATTCTTTGTACTGTTACTACCCCTTCGAAGACTGATTTTATGGTTTGAATTTATAGTTTTTCTAATACTTTCAAGTAATTTTTTATCAGTAATTTGTATACACCAAAATTGTCCTCCTCTTTTGTTTACTGTTATATATCCATCAGCCGAGAAAAACCCTAGAACATATGCCATAGTATGCGTCCATTTCTTAAAAAAGTTTTTATTTACTTCTTTGTATATAGGCATGCGTATATTATACCTTGTGACAGGAATATATACTAGCCATACACCAAAACAAAATAATTATTGTGTCGACGGCAAGATTTGCACTTGCGACCTTCTCTTTATGAGTGAGATGCTCTAACTACCTGAGCTACGCCGACATATTTTATCCATTCGTCTTTTAATAAACTATATGCCAGGCTTTTGCTTTCTAACTAAAACAGCTATGCCGACACATTAACATATATTCGGGTAATGACATAAATTGGCATGTCACTTGCCGAAATGTTGCCCCTATCTCTTGTCTCATAAATTCGACAACAGAGATTTTCGCTCTGCGAAATTGGCGCAAAAGCAAAGAAGTTTGCTTGTTGCGGGGCCACGAATCGAACGTGGGTCCCAAGGTTATGAGCCTTGTGAGATACCTCTTCTCTACCCCGCGATATATACTTACATAGAAACACTTATATTATTTGAGGCTCATAACCGTTATTCGCGCTATATTTCTTTGGGAGATACCTCATCTGCACCCACGCGATATAAAAAAGCTCTTTTATAGATCAATTTCATCTTACAACAAAAAGAAGATTTTTGCAATCTTAAGTCTTGTCCAACGCACAATTACACTCAAATGATATTCGATTCTAACGCAAAAGGAGCCCAAATAGGCCCCTTAAGCAATAATCATCTGTATCATATCGATATATGACTATTAACATGAATGATGAT
>JADLCZ010000002.1 GCA_020846955.1 Candidatus Nomurabacteria bacterium | reverse complement strand
GTGAAGGCGGGGTCAAAGTCTCGGGTGGAGAGAAACAACGCCTCTCTATAGCACGAGCACTGTTGCGCAAGCCAAATATTTTGATTTTCGACGAAGCGACAAGTTCGCTTGATTCATTAACAGAAGAAGAAATTAGCAAGACTATCAAAGATGTCTCATTATCAAGCTCGCATATTACAATCCTAATTGCGCACCGACTTTCAACAGTAATGCATGCAGACACTATATATGTATTGGAAAAAGGTAAAATAACAGAGCAAGGCTTACACAATGAATTATTGGAGAAAAAAGGTCTTTATTCAGCTATGTGGCGACAACAAATAGGCGAGAGAGTTTAATATATGAAAAAAACACCAATAATTTGTTTCGGACAGCAACCAAATGGATTTTTCCCCAAGAGATATTTGTATGCCAAGATAGAGACAGCACGCAAACTTCAAAAAGAAATTGGTGGCAAGATTATCTTTTTCTATCACGATTCCGATGCAGATTATAGGGAAACCATTACAATCCTAATTGACCCAAAGACTAAAGAGGAAGTCAGACTCAATTTCACTCAAGGTAACAAAATTCAAAAGAAATATTCGCCACTTTACATAAAAAGTATAGATGCAAATTGGCAAGATGAAATTGCTCGTAAGTTGCCAAGATTCATGGGTAAAAATTTAATTGATATTTTCACTAGTGTGAAAGAGAAAACTGTCGCAGACTTTTGCCTCTCAATGTATAAGAAATTAGGGTTGCTCGATGGTATCGAAATTGTTCGCTCAAGTGATAGGAATTTCCGAGAGAAGGCAATAGATTTGGAAAATTATTTCGCAGATGTGGAATACGAAGGGCAAATGGTAAGAGTAGAATTGTATGAAGGTAAATTACGACTACACGAAGGCGGAGGTAAGTATTTCAATATTCCAAGCCCCGAGAAAATAGAAAAATGGCAAAAGAATCCAAATAGAGATAACAGATTTTCTTGGATGCAGAGCGTCTTACACTGCACACACTACATAACAGGACTAGGCGAAGGCAATTATCTCAAAAAACAAGATTTCCCAGAAGTGACCTTTGTAAATAGGGATATAATAGACAATTCCGAATATGCATATGTTTCTGAAGTCTAATATTAGCAAGGATCATCCTTATACCCCAAATAGCTTGCTTTATTTACTATTCGGGATATGATTAAAGTATTAATAAATAGCTCATAAATTATATGAAAAAACTCGTTACATTCTCTGTTTTAGTTATGTTTGTCTTTAGTATTTTCGCCTTTAATTTTGAGAAGGTTGATGCGAAAACCTCTTATTATAAAAGTGCTAAAAGTGGTAGGTTTACTACAAAATCTTATTCCAAATCTCACAAAAGCACTACATATAAAAGTTACTATAAAAAATAAATAAAATATGAAAAAAATCAAAGAATATAAGGAATTAATAGTAGTAATAATATTTATCCTAGGTGCTTTTTTATGGTTCCGATTTAAAAATATTGATAATGTAAATTATGATAATGAAATTAGAAAACAAGATTTAATAATAAAATGCCAAGAACTATATAATGTTAAGCACGATTCATTAGAAAAAGCACGTTATGGTAATGAAGAAGCAGATTCTGTTATATGGAGCGATAAAACAAAAAGTTGTTTAGCTTATTATTATATACCTGAGCATATCAATAATGAATCTTTTTTTCTTTTCGAGGTATGGGATTATTCTAATGATGATTTAGTTTTAAGTTATTCATCTAGTCCCTCAAGCCAATGTATGTACAATAATGTAAAACTTTCAATGCAGAATTTTATATATAAATATAATAAAACACTTGAAGGATCTGGGTGTGATTTAATTTTAATGGATGATGGAATTGATTTATTAACCAATTTTGAAAAATCGATGTCAGAGTTAGGATTTAAAAAATAAATATTTATAAATTATGGAATATAATAAATATGAGCTTACTAAAAGAGCTATTGCGCGTGCAAGTAGTGGATTACATTTTTTAAATGATTGTTTATTTAATAAAAAGGGAGGTACAGATCCCGCCTATTCACGATCTTGGTATATCCTACTTTCATTTAATTTTGAAAAGCAAGGACAGTTCTTGCTTAAATATAAATATTTATTACCTATTCGTACGAATAAGGATATATACCACATTTATTTGACTTATTTTCTTTACTTTGTTAATATAAAGATACAAATGGACATTAGTCCAATCGAGAAGCCCCTGCAAGGGGGCTTCGTTCGTTTATGGCCTCTTTATAAAATTGATTAGTTTATTTTGTATTAATTCAAATTGATGCGGAGAAATCTTTCTAACAAACCGATGGAATCTTTTGACGCTTGATAGTCTTAATTGAGAAAGAATAACAGTAAATACTTTTCCTTCGTGTTCAAGATTATGATAATAGATTCCGTCTTTTGGTTTGGTACTCATAGGCAATACCCATGCTACTTTATTATTAAACTTTTTGAGTATTAAAACAGGTCTTTCAAAGAGTTCATTTTTTCCGTCTTGTTCATCTCCAAGGTTTAATCCAAGAGAACACCACCAGATTTCTCTTTCGTGAAAAGATAAAATATTGTGGCCGATATTTTCTAAGTCTTTTTTCTCTTTATTCCATGAATCAAAATCTTTCATTGGGAATATTTTACCATTTTTATATTTGTTTTTCCATAACCAACCATTGAATACTGATTTGCGTTTAACCTTTATTTAATGTAAATTTACTTATATGAAGAAAATTTTGGCTTTTGGGGCTCATCCTGACGATGTAGAATTCGGTTGTGGAGGGCTATTAATTAAAGAAATACAAAATGGCAACAAGGTTAAAGTTGTTGTCACTTCGTTTGGGGAGGCTGGCACAAATGGCACACCTATAAGTCGTAAAAAGGAGGCAACTGAAGCGGCGAAATTCATAGGAGCGGAAATAGAATTTATCAATTTAGGTGAGGACTGCCATATTGAAAAGAATACCAAGAATACAATTAAATTGGCTGAAGTTATTCGCAAATATAAACCAAATGTAGTCTTGGCAACTTCACAAACCCACAATCAACACCCTGATCACAAGAATTTGTCAGACATGGTACGCGATGCATCACGCCTTGCCCGCTATGGTGGATTAAAGGAATTGAAAAAATATGCAACTCATAATATCGATGGACTATATTATTATCAAAGTAGCGCCGAGATAGATAACAAGCCCGATATAGTAGTAGATGTCACAGGGCAATACGAAATGTGGGTAAAGGCAATGTCTATGCATAAAAGCCAAATGAAAACTCGTGGGTATATTAATCTAGTGACAAGCAAGGCTCGAGCGATAGGTGCGTCGGTAGGCGTAGAGTATGCTACAGGCTTGTGGGCCAATGACCCAATAAGGATAGAAAGTTTCTCTGATTTTAAAAATTCTTCTCGCAATTATTAAAATGCTAATTTCCAAAAATAAAATATTAAAAATTGGTATTATCTGCTACCCAAGTGTAGGTGGCAGCGGAATCGTGGCTACAGGTCTTGGAAGTGAATTAGCGCGCCTGGGGCACCAAGTACATTTCATCAGCTATGAGCCACCATTTGCTCTTAATATTGGTGACAAAAATATATTTTTCCACAGAGTTGTGTTCAATAGCTATGAACTTTTTAAATATCCAGATTATACATTGCCATTGGCTGTCAAAATTGTCGATGTAAATACTAAATACAAATTGGATATTTTGCATGTACACTATGCAGTACCACATGCGACAGCAGCATTACTTGCAAAAGATATATCCGAGACACAAAAAATTAAATTCCCAAATATTATAACCACATTACATGGTACAGATATTACACTATTGGCTCGTGACAAGACTCTGATGCCAGCTATCAAATTCTCGATTGAGAGCTCTTGTGGAGTGACAGCGGTATCCGAGAGTTTGAAGAATGATACAATAAAAGTCCTTAAGACAAAAAAGGATATCAAAGTTATACACAATTTCTATAACCCAAAGAAAATTACAAAAAACAAAAATACAATTCGTAAAAGTTTGGGGCTCAAAGAAGATGATTTCGTTGTTATCCATTTATCAAACATGCGTAAAGTCAAAAGGATACCAGATCTGCTCGCGATAATGTCAAAGGTCAAAAGTAATAACAAAATTAAACTTTTAATTCTTGCAGGAGGGGATTCCGAACAGTATATACCAATGATAAAGAAATTGGGCATAGAAAAGCAAATAATTATAAAGAAAAATGTATTAGATATAGAGAATTATATAAATGCTTCAGATATTGGCATGTATACATCAGGAGAGGAGAGCTTCGGTATGGGAATACTTGAGACAATGGCCTATGGTAAGCCAGTCTTGGCTACCCGCACAGGTGGAATTGGAGAATTTATGCAAAATAGTAAGACAGGGTATCTTTTTAAAGTTGGAGATATAAATAATTTTGCTAAAAAATTACTTATATTATCAAAGGATGAAGCATTGGTTAAAAAGTTAGGGGAGAATGCGTGCACAATAGCAAAAACGGGTTTTTCTGGAGAGAAAATTGTCGAGAAATATATAGAATATTACAGAAGAATTATTAACCTTAAATAATATTATTTACCGTATGGCAATTCTACATAGAATGTTGCGCCTTTGTCACGGCCTTTGGATTCTACATAAATACTGCCTTTGTGACGCTCAACAATAATCTTGGCGAGATATAGTCCGAGGCCCATACCATCGGTATTCATAAGGCGAGCTTTCTCTGAGCGATAAAACTTAGAGAAAACACGGAATTTCTCCATGAAAGTTAATCCGAGCCCTGAGTCACTAACGAAAAAAACTATTTTATTCTTTTTGGCAATACAATCAATATTGATATGACCATCCTTTGGTGTGTAGAAAACTGCATTTTCTACCAATACATCAAATACAAAAGAGATCTTTTTTATATCTAGAGTTAGAAGGGGAATATCTTTGAATGTGGAAACTTGGAATGAAATATTTTTTTGTTTTACGGCTTCGCGGTGCTTCTCGATTGATTTCTCGATCATTTCGCGTATTGATACAGCTTGAAAGACATAGCCAAACGGATTGCTTGCTTCTTTCATACCAGCAATTAGATCAACAATTCCAATCACACGACTAGTAGTGTTTTCAACATTTTGCAGAAATAGTAATCTCTGTTCATGAGGTAATTCTTTTTCAAGTTCCTTTACTAACCACATAATACGAGTGAGTGGCGTACGAAAAGCGTGATTTACAATAGAAGTAAATTCGAATTCAAGTCTATCAATTTTGAAAAATAAGCGTGTATAATTTATACCAATTAACAAGACACTAATTAGTGAAATGCTTGGAATGATGGTGAGAGATAGATTGAAATAAGCTGAAATTTCATCATTATTCAAAATAGCATACATAAGTGCTAATAGATAAATAGTAACGAGAAATCCTGACAGTATATGCTTGAATTTATTCATGCTTATATTATAACGTTTAATTCACTTCCTGCCCTATTGACTTATTATAATAATATATGGTATTCTAGAGTCAGACAAAAGAGCTATCTATAGAACAAGTCGAATCTTCTTATATCTTTATTTTTGTATATTATTAAATAATTAAAAAACTTTATGACAGGTACTATAAAAAAGCTTACTGACAAAGGTTTCGGTTTCATAACTGGTGAAGGTATGGCAAAGGATTTATTCTTCCATTCTAATTCTCTTGTTGGAGTATCATTTGATGAACTTCGCGAGGGTGATGCTGTTTCTTTCGAAACAGAAAATTCTCCAAAAGGAATGAACGCTGTAAACGTACAACGAGCATAATATTGGTTTTTTTAACCTAATATTAACAAAAGCAACCCTATTGGGGTTGTTTTTGTTTTGGATTATATATGTGATATAATTTAATTATGAATATCAATATTAAAGCAACAAATATAGAATTGACAGACGCAATACGCGATTATGTCGAGAAAAAAGTAGAAAGTGTAAGTAAATTTGTGAATAATTCAAATGTGCAAGTGCAGGTAGAAGTAGCCAAGACAACCAATCATCATAAGAATGGTGAAGTGTATAAAGCAGAAATAGACATCAGAGCCGATGGCAAGAAATTCTTTACAGCTTCCGAAAGCGAAGATTTGTATAGTGCTATAGATCAGGCTCGCGAATCTATGATGAGCGAACTCACACACAACAAAGACCGCGAGAGGACACTCTACAAGCGTGGAGCAATGAGTGTAAAGAAAATGCTAAAAGGCATCTCCAAGCGCAACCCTTTTACTTCCAAATAAAATACAAAATTAGTCTTTCCAGAGGGGCTTTCGAGTGCGACGGCGTGAGAACCGAGCAAATTTTTAGCAAAAAATTTGAGTACCCTCTGGGGAGAGCTAATTTTGTATTTTATTTTTATAGTCTATTTCTTTTTTACCCTCGGGGATTATCCTTTCTATTATAAATTTTCCATCTTCTAGATGTGCTTTTGTCACTTTTATTCTTTTCCCATCTTGGAAGAAATATATACCAGGCCAGCCACTGTACGCTCTGTATTTATTGTAATTTATTAGCGGGTCACCATTTGGATCTATTAGGCCATCCTGCTTAGTAACTTTTTTTGTTAGTGTTGCTTTGGTATGATCTTGGTTTTTTAATTCTACTTTACCTTCTATCCATTTTGGAATAATTTCTGCCAACATTTGACCCCCCATAGTAAAAAGAACTTTTGCAATTTCGGGTGTTGTTTCAGTGCCAGTTAGCGGAACTTTTTTTTGTAATAGAATTGGTCCATGATCAACCATTTCATCAAGTAAAATTATTGTAACTCCAGTTTCTTTATCGCCATTAAGTAATGGTCCTTTTTCGGGTGCTGGACCACGATACAAAGGTAATAAAGAGGGATGTACATTTAATGTGCCAATTTTTGGAATTTCAAGTAATTCTTTTGGAAGAATTTTGCCATATGCAGAAACGATAAAAAGGTCAGCTTGTTTTGATTTAATATCTTCGATTATTTCTTTTGTAAATTTTTCAACCTCAAGTGTTGGTACATTATGCTTTAGCGCCCATACTTTTGCATCGGATGGAGTTATTGTAAAGTGTCGGCCTACTGGTCGGTCAGGAGCTGTAACAATAAGGTGTGGAATGTACCCATTAGCAGAAAGACTATCTAGTGTATATACAGAATAATCAGGTGTACCAAAAAATATAAATTTTTCTTTATTTTCCATTTTTGTATTCTATACCTGGGTGCTCTTCATGTAAATCCTTGGCTTTGTCTATGAAGAGTATTCCATCTAAATGATCTGTCTCGTGCTGGAATATATGTGCCAATAATCCGCTACCATTTAAAGTAAATTTCTTTCCATTTTCATCGTAAGCCTCTACGCTTGCACGAGTGGCACGACGAACTTTGCCATACATGGGTCTTACCGACAGACAACCTTCTGATAACAATTTTCTATCTCTCGAAATTTTTATTATTTTTGGATTTATAAATACTTTATCTTCGTTCTTTGTCATTTCCATATTTGCACCACCACGAACAAAATTTTCGTTAAAAACCTTGCCAGAGATTACAAATATTCGTAAAGATACGTTTATCTGAGGTGCGGCAATAGCTACACCATCATCTTCGCCAGCGAGAGATTTCTTCATGTCAGAAAGGATTTTTTGAATTTTTGGACTACCAATGTCCTTGATTGGTACAGCCTGTGCATGTGCCCGCAATGTTGGATGTCCACTTTGGATTATTTTTACCATATTAAAGTTCCTTAATATATTCTAAAAGTTTGTTGAGTTTGATTGTTTCTTGAGAGCGATTGGTCATGTCACGGACTATTACAGAATCCTCGAGTGCCTCCTTTTGACCAAAGATAAGTGCGTATCTTACTCCCATTTTTTCTGCTACTGCCAATTGTATACCCAGGCTATCTTTTGATAAGGATTGAGCAATTGGAATCTTGGCTTTACGAAGTATTTCGATTACATTTAGTGATTTTAATTTTGCATCAAATCCTAGTTGGATAAAATACATCTTTGGCTTCTTGCTTATGCGAGGACATAATTTGTTGCACCAAGCACTTTCTACAACTCGGTCAACTCCAATAGATACACCCATAGCAGGTATATCCTTTTTGCTACCAAGCATCTTGCCTAAATAATCATAGCGTCCACCACCAGCAATAGTTAGTGGAGGTAGGCCATCATCATTTGTAGCATTTTCAATAATTTCAAATACTGTTCGAGTGTAATACGAAAGTCCTCTTACTAGATTCTTGTTGATTGAATAAGGTATATCCATCTTCTCTAAATATTCTAGGACTTCTTTGAAGTGCTTTTTACAATCGTGACACAGATATGATATTGAGTCTGGAGCATTTTCATTGATTGCTATAGTTTTAGGATCCTTGGAATCAAGAATTCGAAGGGGATTGGTTTTCAAGCGCTCCCTGTCAATTGTGCCCAAATCACTGATATGCTTTTTGTAATAATTTGTAAGCTCTCTTAAATAAGAAGGACGGCAATCTTTGTCGCCAATGGAGTTGATATCAATAGACAAATTTTCTGCACCACATTCTTCGAGTATTACTGCAGTCGTTTTGATAATCAATGCATCTACGATACTTTTCTCGGTACCCATTACCTCAAGTCCAAATTGACGAAAGTCGCGGTAACGGCCTCTCTGAGGGCTGTCATGGCGGAACATTGGCCCATAGTAGTAGAGCATTACTGGTTGTGGCAAGTTTTGCATACCATGCTCGATATATGCTCGCATTGCACCTGCTGTGCCTTCTGGGCGCAGTGCTAGGTGGTCACCACCTTTTGTTTTGAGGGTATACATTTCTTTGTCTACAGCGTCTGTACCTACACCGATACTTGTCACAAAGAGCTCTTCTTGTTCAACTATTGGAGTCTCTATAGGTTTGAAGCCATAATATACAGCTACTTCTTGAGCTTTTTCAAAAAAACCTTGATAGCTATAGTATTGCTCGTCTACAATATCACGCATGCCTTTGACAGATGATATTGGTTCTTTGTTTGATTTTTTCTTTTTTTCCATATTTTATTTAATTTTACCTGGTAAATATGATATATTATTTAGTGGCAATAATCTTAAAAATGCACGTCCTACAAGAAATTTTTTATTTAATGTACCCCATGCTCTTGAGTCGGAACTATAATTACGATTGTCTCCCATTACAAAGTAATCATCTGGACCTGTGGTATATGTGCTTGTAGTAGAAAACTTTTCTTTAATATAATTTTGTTCCAATTTAAATCCTTCTGGGAACTCTTTGTTTTTAATTGTGACTTCACCATTATTTATGATTATAGTTTCATTTGGTAGGCCGATAATTCTTTTAATAAAATACTTTTTTTTGTCGTTTGGGTAATGAAATACTACAACATCATTTCGGTTGATAGAACCTAGATTATAAGATAGTTCATCTATGATTAAATATTCACCATCGTTGAAAGTAGGGAACATAGAAAGACCACTTACAATAAATGGTTGAGCAATAAACATTCTAATTGGTAGTACTATAATAACTGCAATAAATGCGAATTTTAAAAACTCGATAACATTTTCTTTAATTTTTTGCCAAAGAGTATTCTTACCCTCATAATTTTTTTCCTCCATATGTGTTGAATTCTAACATATAAAACTACTTGACGGAATAGCATTTTGTATTGTGTATTATAAAATGCGCCCCATCCCTGACCCTTCCCCTGAGTACAGGAGAAGGGAGAAACTTTTCCCCTCTCCAGTATACTGGTTAGGGGTTAGGGGTGAGGTGTATTTATGGTATTATATCTCTATGTTTACAATAATTGGACTTGGAAATCCGAGTGACGAATATAAAAATACACGACACAATGTGGCATGGATTATTTATGATAATATTTTTTCAAATCTGAATTGGCAGAAAAATAAATATGCAGAATCAGAACTTGTAAATACAAGAATAGATGACAAAGATGTTCTATTGGTAAAGCCGCAAACATTCATGAATGAAAGCGGGCGTGTAATTCCATATTTGATGAAAACATATGGAACAACAGTTGAGAATATAATTGTAGTTCACGACGACATAGATTTACCATTAGGTGTAATAAAAATTTCGCACGATAGGGGAGACGGCGGACACAATGGAGTGAAATCAATCATGAGTGTATTGGGTACAAAAGAATTTACAAGAATCCGTATCGGAGTATCGATCCTAGATGAATCTGGCATTGTACGCAAACCAGATGTATTAGGCAATTTCTCACAAGAAGAGCAGAAACAACTTGAACCTATCTCTAAAAAGATAGCAATGATAATAGAAGAAGTAGTAAAAAATGACCTCCAAAAAGCCATGACAAAATATAATTAAAATAATTGTAATTTAGATGTAAATCATATTTAGACGGCCGTCCAAATATGGTATGATTAATTTATGTATATAGACCAAAAATTAGAGGCCTCATTTAGTGATTTAATAATTAGCCATCTTTTGTCATGCAGGTCTATAAAAATACAGAGACAAGTATTGTATGAATTAGTACAAAAGAAAAAGAAAAAAAATCGTCAAGTATTTTTGAATAATTTACACCGCTTGAACAAAAAGGGAATTATTGGTTTTAAAGATAATAATATCCTAATTAATAGAAAAGAGGTTAATAAATATTTTTTATTTCGAAATATTAAGACTAAACCAACAGGAGATACTCAAATACTTGTTTTGTTCGATATTCCAGAGAAACAAAGAAAAATTAGAAATTGGTTACGATTACAATTGAAACTATGGGATTTCAAAATGATCCAACAGAGTGCATGGGTAGGTGATGGGCCATTACCAAAAGAGTTTGTTGATCATATAAAATTATTAAATATAAAAAATTGTGTAAAAGTATTTAAATTATCAAAATAAAGTATAACAAATATAGACGGCCGTCTAAAAGTGTTATATTTAGATGAATTAAAAAACTCCCATATGGGAGTTTTTTAATTTAGAAATAATTTTATTTATTTTCTTTATCTAGGTAGACTAGGGTCATTCTTTGATCTTTTGGTTCAAAGAGTGTGACTTGGAAGTCGTATGTCTTGCCCATTTCTAAACTCTTGCGTAATTTCTCTTCTGAGCCGAAGCTTGAGTTGTGGACCAATCCCGCTACACCTTGCTTGATTGAAACCAATGCACCGTGTTTGTTGAATTTGATTACAACACCACTTATGATATCACCCTTTTTCAACTTCTCTTCGAATTCTTTCCAAGGATTGTCTTTGAGAGCTTTGATAGAAAGTGAAATCTTGCCGTCCTTGACTTCGATAATTTTGGCACGGATTGGATCTCCAACTTTGAACATACTTCGTGGATCTTCTACTAGGCCCCAATCAATTTCAGATATGTGCACCAGTCCTTCGAGTCCATCTTCGATCTTCAAGAATATTCCAAAGTCCACAATTCCTGCTACTGTACAAGCAAGCTCGTCACCAACTGCGTACTTGCCGATAATTTCTTTGCGTTCTTCTGGGTTGTTATCCTTCTCAGAGAAGATCAATTTGCCTTCTTTTGGCAAAGCTGAGATCATAACTACATTGATTCTTTGACCGATCAATTTCTTCAATTCTTTCAAGATTTTGTCTTTGTCGGAATCTTCTACACGTGGGTAGTGCTCACTCTTCAATTGACTTGCTGGTAGGAATCCAGAGATACCTTGCCATTCTAGAATCAATCCACCTTTGTTGGCTTCCTTGACTGTGATTTCTATCAAAGTTTTGTTTTTGATAGCTTTCTCGGCTTCGTTCCAGATCAATGCTTGCTTTGCCTCTTTGAGTGAGAGCTCTACATAACCGTTTTCGTTTTCTGCACTAACAACTTTTGCCTTTACAACATCACCTATGTTGATCTTGCGGATTATATCTTTGGCATTGATAAATTCACGGCCATAAATAATACCTGTTCCAAATGGAGCAAGATTGATATATACCGCAGATTTTTCGATTGCAATAACTTCACCTTCAACAAGAGCTTCCAATTGTGGGGGAAGATCTGTTTTCTCTAGCATTTTACCAATACTAGAAAGCTCGACTTTTGCGTGCTCAGCGATAGCATCTACACTATCTTGCACATTTTTTTCATCTGTTTTTTTCATAATTAATTTAAATTTTGTACGTTTTGGGCGTAAAAAAACCGCTCTATAGCGGGACATTTAGGTTTCTGCTCAAGTTTGACCTATCACAGGGTTAATTCCCAAATGGGCTAATAATTACTCAACTAATATACTATAAATATGTATATATTGCAAGGGGTGATTTAGCATTGACTTTTAAGCATTTTATGTGTATAATACCAAAAAATAAAAAAAAATGAAAAAAATGAAAAATAGTCAGCTTGAAAAAGAATATTTCAAGCTGGAAGAAGAACTAGATAAACTAGTTCTTCAAAAAAAAATTTTAGAGAGCCAGGCAACAGAATGGCTCGCAAGAGAAATTAATTGTATTAATCATAAGATTAATACAGAAAGAAGCGGTAAAGACTTACCGCTTAAAAAGTACTTCATTCTTCCTGAAAAGGAAGAAAGAGAACTTATAATAAAAAATTATAAGTTCTTCGTGAGTAATAATACTCACGAAAAAAATAAATAATAAAAAAGGGCTTTGACAAAAAAGCCCTTTTTTATTTGTTTAAAACCTGTTATAATAGACCCATGATTATCACATATCTTGGAAAAGAGTTTTTCAAAATACAACAAGGTGACCTTGTTGTGGCTATCAATCCTATCGGTAAAGATTCCAAAGAAAAGGCTAGTCGCTTCGGTGCTCGTATTGCACTCTCTACAATGAATCACTCAGATTTCAATGGTTTTGAAAATGTTAGTCACGGCGATACTGTACCATTCGAAATTTCTGGCCCAGGAGATTATGAGATTCAAGGAATATTCCTCAAAGGTGTTGGTATCGAGGCAGAATACGACAAACAAAAATATATCAATACAATTTATTCTTTCTCAATAGAAAATATTTCTATATGTTTCCTCGGAGCACTTTCAAGTGGCAAATTGCCGGCTGATGTTCGTGAACAAATAGATAGCCCGGACATTGTGTTCATCTCTGTTGGTGGGAGTGGTACTATGGATGCATCTGAAGCGTATAAACTTGCAGTGTCGCT
>JADLCZ010000001.1 GCA_020846955.1 Candidatus Nomurabacteria bacterium | reverse complement strand
GAATTCATATTGTAATTATACCATTTCAAAACACTCAATAATAATTACTTCACTTTTTGACGATCGTCTAAAAGTGTTACCGCTACATCACCTCCTGTTGGTAACATTTTTCGCAATATACAATCTCTGGTCTATTTTGTTCATATGGGGTTTTAAATTCTGTTTTGCATTCCTCTCCCCCATGCATATGATTTGTTTGTTTACACATACATACTCTCGCGAATAATTTATATGGTAAACGATGTTGCAATCTTTCATAAAAGCGAGCATTTGGGGATTTGCGTGGAATTGGTAAATTCATTTTCTTGTATAACTGAAATTCGTTTACAGTGATTTTAAATGCCCCTGGTGAGTGGTCGAAGTCTTTATCCTCACACTCAATTACATGATTCACTATATTGTCGGATATATCCATTATGTTATCTGGGATTTTATCTGTCGGCATTGTAACTGTATAATTACTCTTTTCTTTGTCTTGCCATATAAAGTTTGCTTTCAAAGCCTCTTCTTTTGTTAGAGGGTAATAATACCCTGCTGGAGTCTCGTTATAAGCCAATGGTGAAAGCTCGCTTGGGAAAAATTCTCCGTACTTATATACATTCCCTTTTTTATCTACATAAGGCATCTCGTTCATATGGGCAATTATTTTTGGGACCAATTCGTTGTACTGTTCCTTTGTGTATTGCTGGTTGAAAATACAATATGATTTACCTCGCAATCCAACACAGCCAAACAAATTATTGCTCTGGTGACAAAATAGAGAGTAATAAATATCTGATGACGACCAGATCATAGCCGACATAAAAATGTTTTGCTCATGATCCCCTACAGACATTATTTCATACCCCATTTCCAAATTTACACCACCAGCATATAAGTCGTAACAATCATTAGTATTGGAAAAAGCATATGCAATAAACTTACAATTCTCGAGCTTATTGGCAATGTCGTAAGCCTCGTGACAATTATTTGCATTACGAATATGATTACCTGTTACATTTTCAGAAAGCAAAATATCTGCAAACTTACGGGGGAAAGTTAAGGTAAATGCAAAAAATTCTTTCAAATTCTTTTGCAATGTTACATACGAGCCATCCATATATTCTTTTATTTTTTCATTGTATTCTTCTTTTGAATATTGTACATTGAAAATACAATTTGATTTATTACGGAGTTCTACGCAACCAAAACAATGCGTGCAGTTGTGACAATCCCACATTAAATTTGACTCAATACAATTATAGGAAAAATAAGTATATGAGGACTGATAACAACCCTTCGATTTATATCCTGTGATACAAGATTCCATACCTTCACAACCTTCAAGATCATAAGAATTTTTACTCTTCATTGTTTGATGCAAATAAGAACAGTCTTCATTTATATCACTTGCAAAACAAAGGTAGCAACCTTTGGATTGAAATGTAAAATTACAATAAGAACTATTGGTATTTTGTAAGTTGGTCGCATGTGGCTCGGGGACTTTATCCATTAATTCTTTTAATTGAGTAAAAAATGGTCTGGTGTAATCTATATATTGTCCATAATCAAATGGATCCCAATTATCGCTCCACCAATAATCCTGTTCATATACGGGGAAAGGTACTCGAGGGTGATAATTGGAAATCAAATCTTTCATACCATCTACTGTCATGCAAGGCCTACGATATAAATTGCGCTCATTGCGCCAAACCATACGTCGGACCATTCTACACTCAGGGCAAAATGTCGGAAGTGGAACCTTCACTTTTTCATAAAAAAGCAAATCATTCTGTTCGATGACGAAGTCAATCTTACAATTTTGGCAGGTTTTCGTTTGTGCTTCCATATTTAAATTATAACATTTATTGAAACCATTCAAGACAGCGCCTAAAGCGCTGTCTAATTACATTTTGTTAGGGGTTTGGATGCCTAGGAGATATAGGCCGTTTTGCATAGTTCGGTAGAATGATTCTACTATTGATACTCTGTATGGAGTATGTAGATCGTCTTTGTTTACAATCAGTGTATTGCCATAGAATGAATTGAATGCTGAAGCAAGCTCTGTAAGATATGTGGCTATATGGTGAGGCTCCAATTCAGTGTGTGCGTGGACTACTACCTCAGGAAATTGGTATAGCATTTTCTCAAGCACTGTAATTTCTGTCGGAACAATTAGTTGTTCTTTGTCAGTTGTCAGTTGTAATTCCTGAGCTTTACGAAGAATTGCCTGCGCACGTACAGCTGTGTATTGCAAATACGGACCCGAATCTCCTTCAAAAGAAATTGATTTGTCGAAATCATAAACAATATCCGAGCCGATAGATGAGCGTAGTATAGAATACTTAAGTGCCGAAACTCCGACAATTTTTGAAATTTCGTTTTTCTCCACATCACTAAATTCTCTATCCTTCATTTTTTCTGCAACAACTGCAATAGAATCATTGAGTAATGATTCCCCTGTTACTACATTCCCTTTACGCGAGCTCATCTTGCCAGAGGCCAAGCGCATCATACCGTGAGTAATATGCTTCATTTTCTTCTCAAGTTCCGGATGCATGAGTGAAATCGCCTTCTGCACTACTTTCATGTATTCACCTTGTTCTATAGCTGTAGTCACTATAGAAAGATCCAAATTACTCTCCTTCTCAAATTTAGTAATTGTAAGGCCAATTTCCTTTGTCTCATAAAGCGGAATCCCTTGGCTTGTTATAAATACGCGAGTATGTAACTTTGGATCATATTTATCTCCCTCAAAAACAATTGCTCCTTTGCTTTCTATAAAAACATTTCCAATATTTTCTCGAACAATTTTCTCTCCTATTGGAGCCATCACGCTCTCAAAAAAGT